>DASXYJ010000327.1:0-3867 GCA_036502565.1 Gammaproteobacteria bacterium | reverse complement strand
CTCACCGCCGGCGCCAGCCTCTCGCTGTTCGCGTCGCGGCGCATCCTCGAGTTGCGCATCCCCAGCGCCAAGCCCGGCACCAAGGGCGCCGAGATGCTCTCGACCTACGCCAAGGATCCGGCGCCGGACACGCTGCTGCTGGTCATCGCCGAGGACAAGCTCGAAGGCAATCCGGTCTGGGCCCAGGCCATGGAGAAGGCCGGGATGTTCGTGCAGCTGTGGCCGGTGGCGCCCGCCGAGGTGCCCGCCTGGGTGCGCCAGCGCTTGAAATCGAAGGGCTTCGAGGCCACGCCCGACGCCGTGACGCTCATCAGCGGCCGCGTGGAAGGCAACCTCTTGGCGGCGGCCCAGGAGATCGAGAAGCTGGCGCTGCTTCGCGAGCCAGGCATGCTGGACGCCGAAGCCGTGGCGGAAGCAGTGGCAGACAGCGCCCGTTACGACGCCTTCAAGCTGGTGGATGCGGCCTTGGCCGGCGACGTGCCGCGCACGGTACGGGTGCTGGAGGGCCTGCAGGCGGAAGGGGAGGAGCCGGTGCTGGTGCTGGGCGCGTTGCTGCGCCAGCTGAAGGAACTGGCTTCTTTCGCCCTGGAGATCGAAGCGGGAACACCGGCCCAGCGGGTCACCGCGGGGGTCTGGGAGCGGCGCCGGCCCCTGATCCAGGCCGCCCTCAAGCGCCGCAAGGCTGCCGGCTGGCAGAAGCTGCTCAAGAAGGCCCTGCAGGCGGACCGGGTGTTGAAGGGCCGTGCGCAAGGCCGCCCTTGGGATGAGCTGTTAGAATTGAGCACCGGTATGGCAGGTACCAGCCGCTGACCACATATATATAAGCCTGAGGAGCGCCACGCGCGCGGATGAGAAAGATCGGCATCTTCGGGGGCAGCTTCGACCCCGTCCACTTCGGGCACTTGCGGCCCGCCCTCGAGATCCTCGAGGCCCTCTCACTGGACCATATGCTCTTCATCCCCAGCGGCCTGCCACCGCACCGGGATGCCCCGTTGGCGAGCGCGGCCCAGCGTCTCGCCATGCTCAAGGCGGCCATCGGGGAAGAGCGGCGCTTCAAAGTGGACGAGCGGGAGCTGAAACGCGACACGCCGTCCTACACCTTCGACACGCTGGCGGAACTCCGGCACGAACATCCCCAGACCCGGCTGGTGCTGGCACTGGGCCTGGATGCCTTCCTGGGCTTCACTACCTGGCATCGTTGGAAAGAGATACTGGAGCTCGCGCACCTGGTGATCGCGCATCGTCCTGGCTCCTCCCTGGAGACGCACGGCGAGATCGCCATGCTGGTGCAGGAACGCGAGGTGGACGACGCCGACGCGTTGATGGCCGGGCCCGCCGGGCGGCTGATGTTCCTGCCGGTGACGCAGCTGGAGATCTCTTCCAGCCGGGTGCGCGAGAGTGCCGCGCGGGGCGATGACATCCGCTATCTGGTGCCGGAGCCGGTGCGCGCGTTGATACAGGATTCCCATTGTTATGGCTGAGGATAGAGCATGAAACCCGAGAAGCTTAAGGACCTGGTGGTGGAAGCCTTGCAGGACATGAAGGGCGTGGACATCCGCGTGCTGGACGTGCGCGGCATGACCGCGATCACCGACTTCATGGTCATCGCCAGCGGCACCTCCGACCGGCATGTGAAGTCCCTGGCCCGCAATGCCCTCGATGCTGTGCGAGAGAAAGGCGTGAAGCCCCTCGGCGTGGAAGGCGAGCAGGGCGGTGAGTGGGTGCTGGTGGACCTGGGCGACCTGGTGCTGCACGTTATGCGCCCCCAGGTACGCGACTTCTACAACCTGGAGAAGCTCTGGTCGCCGGACCTCAACAAAGCCGCGACCCCCTGAGAGCTGCGTGCGCATCCACCTCATCGCCGCGGGCACGCGCATGCCGCCCTGGGTCACGGATGGCTACGAGGACTACGCCGGACGCATGCCGCCTGAATGCCGGCTGGTGTTGAAGGAGATCCCGCTAGGTGCGTCCCGCAGCGGCGGTGATGCGCGCAAGGCCATGCAGGAGGAAGGCACGGTCATGCTGGCGGCGATGCCGCAGGGCGCCGGCATCACGGCACTGGACGTGCGCGGCAAGGTGCTGGACACCGAAGCCCTCGCCAAGTTATTGAACCGCTGGTTGCAGGAAGGCCGCGACCAGGCGCTGCTCATCGGCGGACCGGACGGTCTCGCGCCGGAATGTCTCGCCAAGGCGGAATCCAGGCTCTCGCTCTCGGCCCTGACCCTGCCTCACGCCCTGGTGAGAGTGGTGGTCGCTGAACAGATATATAGAGCCTGGTCCATCCTTAAAAATCACCCTTACCACCGCGCCTGATGGGCCCGCAGTTCTACCTCGCCTCCGCCTCGCCCCGCCGCAAGCAGTTGTTGGAGCAGCTGGGGCTGCGTTTCGAGGTGCGGGTGGCGGATGTGGACGAGAGCCCCAAACCCGGCGAGCGGCCCGCTGATTATGTCCTGCGGGTGGCCCGGGCCAAGGCCACGGCCGTGGCTGCACTCATCGGCAGGCCGGAACTGCCCATCTTGGCGGCAGATACGGCGGTGATCCTGGATGACAGCATCCTGGGCAAGCCCAAGGACCGGGAGGAGGGCTTGGCGATGCTGACCCGTCTCGGGGGGCGCAGGCATCAAGTATCATCGGGGGTAGCCCTATGGAACAGGGGCAGCGTGAAGACGGTCCTGCAAGAGAGCTGGGTCCGTTTCCGCGCCATCGATGCGGCCGAAACCGTCGCTTACTGGGACAGTGGCGAACCCAGGGACAAAGCCGGCGGCTACGGCATCCAGGGTGTGGGCGCCGTGTTCGTGGAGCACCTGGAAGGCAGTTACAGTGGTGTCATGGGTCTGCCCCTGGCGGAGACCGCCGAGCTTTTGAGAGAGGCCGGTATCAGCGTGTTCTAGGGGTTGAGGCTTGAGGCATGGAGGTTCCGGGGAACCTGCATGCCTCAGCCCTTAACTTGAGAGCACGCCATGAACCAGGAGATCCTGATCAACGTCACGCCGCGGGAGACACGCGCGGCACTGGTGGAAGACGGAGTACTGCAGGAGATCTACATCGAGCGCACCCGCCGCAAGGGGCTGGTGGGCAACATCTACAAGGGCACGGTGACGCGGGTGCTGCCGGGCATGCAGGCGGCTTTCGTCGAACTCGGCCTGGCGCGCACCGCCTTCCTCCACGCCTCGGACATCGCGCGCGGCCACCACGCCGCGGAAGAGGCTTCCGACGCGCCGCCCCCGGTACCGGACATCCGCGAGCTGCTGCACGAGGGCCAGCAGGTGCTGGTGCAGGTGCTCAAGGATCCGCTGGGCAGCAAGGGCGCGCGCCTCACCACCCGCATCAGCATCCCCTCCCGCTACCTCGTGTACATGCCGGAAGGCGGCGGCGTGGGCCTCTCCACCCGCATCGAGGATGCGGCGGAACGGGAGCGGCTCAAGGGCCACATCGACAGCTATGCCCCCGCGCACGCCGCCGGCGGCTACATCGCCCGCACCGCGGCGGAGGGCGCTTCCCCCGAGGCGCTGCGCGCCGACATGCTATTCCTGAACAAGCTCTGGGAGAACGTGCGGGAAGCCGGTACCCAGGCCAAGTCCGGTGAGCGGGTGCACGAGGACCTGCCGCTGGCGGTGCGCATCCTGCGCGACCTCTCCGGTGAATCACTGCGCGCGGTGCACGTGGACTCCGGCGAGACCGCCGAGCGCATGCGCCAGTTCACTCGCATCTTCATGCCCGCCATGGTGGAGCGCATCGCCGAGCACGCGGGCCCGAAGCCCATCTTCGAGCAGCACGGCGTGGAGGCGGAGATCCAGCGGGCCCTCGAGCGCAAGGTACCCCTCAAGTCCGGCGGGCACCTGGTCATCGACCAGACCGAATCCATGA
>DASXYJ010000326.1:0-2525 GCA_036502565.1 Gammaproteobacteria bacterium | reverse complement strand
TGCTTGTGGCCACCGCCCTGGTGACGGGTGGTGATGCGGCCGACGTTGTTGCGGCCGCCACGGCTCTTCTTGGTCGCGGTGAGCGAGGCCAAGGGGCCGCCCTTGTGCAGGCCCGGGGTCACGACCTTGACGAAGGCGCGGCGTCCGGGGGAAGTCGGTCTGGCTTTGATGAGAGGCATGTTCTTGGTCCCTTATCGGAGCCGGCCCTTAGGCCTGCTCTCCGGCTAGGTTGATCTCGCTGCCCGGCGCCAGGCGCACGTAGGCCTTCTTCCAGTCGCTGCGCCAGCCCATGCGGGCGCCGAAGCGCTTCTGCTTGCCGCGCACGTTCACGATCTGCACGTCAGCCACCTTGACCTCGAACATCTTCTCGACGGCCTGGCGGACTTCGATCTTGTCGGCGTCGGTGCGCACGCGGAACACGATCTGGTTGTGCTTGTCGCCGATGCGCGCGGCCTTCTCGGACACGTGGGGTCCGAGCAGCACGCTCATCAGTCTTTCCTGTTTCGGGTTCATGCGAGCCACTCCTCCACGCGACGGATGGACGGCACGGTGAACAGCACCTTCTCGAAACCGATGAGGCTCACCGGGTCGAGGCCGGCCGCATCGCGCACTTCCACGCCATGCAGGTTGCGCGAGGCCAGGTACAGCTTCTCGTCCACGTTCTCGGTGACGATCAGCACGTTGGCCAGGCCCAGATCCTTGAGCTTGCCGGCCAGTTCCTTGGTCTTCGGGGCGGACACGCCGAATTCCGGCAGCACCACCACGCGGTCCTGGCGGACCAGCTCGGACACGATGGCGCGCAGCGCGCCCGTGTACATCTTGCGATTCACCTTCTGCGAATGGTCACGGGGGACCGCCGCGAAGGTCTTGCCGCCGCCGCGCCACAGCGGGCTGCGGATGGAGCCGGCGCGCGAAGTGCCGCCGCCCTTCTGCGGACGCGGCTTCTTGCCGCCGCCGCGCACCATGGCTTTGGTCTTCTGCGCCTTGGTGCCGGCACGGCCGCCGGCCAGATAGGCCGTGACCACCTGGTGCACCAGGGACTCGTTGAATTCGTTACCGAAGGCCGTGTCCGAGAGAGTGATGGACTGGCTGCCGGCGGTCTTGTGCATCTGCAATTCCATGCCGCCTCCTTAACCGCGCGCCGCAGGGCGCACGATGACGTTGCCGCCCTCGGTACCCGGGACCGCGCCCTTCACGAGCAAAAGGTTCTTCTCGGCGTCCACCTGCACGACCTGGAGATTGATCGCGGTACGGCGCTTGGCGCCCAGGTGACCGGACATCTTCTTGCCGGGGAACACGCGGCCCGGCGTCTGGCGCTGGCCGATGGAACCCGGGGCGCGATGCGACAGCGAGTTACCGTGGGTGGCATCACCCATGGTGAAGTGGTGGCGCTTGATGGTGCCCTGGAAGCCCTTGCCGATGCTGGTGCCGGTGACGTCGACGTACTGGCCGGGCTTGAAGATGTCGGCTTTGATCTCGCCGCCGGCCTTCAGCTCAGCGCCCTCGTCCTTGCCCAGGCGGAACTCGCCGGAGAGGCGGCCCGCGCCGGTGCCGGCCTTGGCGTAGTGACCGGCCATGGCCTTGGTCACGCGCTTGGCGCGGCGGGTACCGGTGGTGATCTGCACGGAACGATAGCCTTCGGCATCGCCCTTGATCTGGGTGATGCGATTGGCTTCGACTTGGATGACGGTCACTGGGATGGACACGCCATCCTCAGCGAAAACGCGCGTCATGCCGCATTTGCGGCCGATTACGCCGATACTCATCTTCATTGTCCTCGTTTCAGCGCACCGACTACGATTGGCCGGGCGTCAAAAACCTTGTCAAATCAATGGCCCACCGGGTTTCCCCAATGGGCCGTAGGGAGCCGCGAATTATAGCCAAGCCCATGACCCCCCTGCAATACATAAGGGGGTCATTTTTAAGGGTTTTTAGCCCTGGCTGGCCCCCTCCTGCATGCCGGGAGGGCCTATCCCCGCCTCAGGGGGTCCAAAAACTGACCCGGCTGGGTCACCCCAGCCGGGCCTTCAAGGTCTGCTCCAGGCCCTGCGGGGCCTTGGGTGAGCCTTAATTCAGCTTGATCTGGACGTCCACGCCCGCCGGCAGGTCCAGCTTCATCAGGGCGTCCACGGTCTTGTCCGTGGGATCCACGATGTCCATCAGGCGCTTGTGGGTGCGCAGCTCGTACTGGTCACGCGCATCCTTGTCGGCATGCGGCGAGATCAGGATGGTGAAGCGCTCCATCTTCACCGGCAGCGGGATGGGGCCGCGGACCTGGGCGCCGGTGCGCTTGGCGGTCTCCACGATCTCCTTCGCCGACTTGTCGATGAGACGGTAGTCGAAGGCCTTGAGGCGGATACGGATGGTCTGGCTCGCCATGTTCAGTTACTCCAGGATCTTGGCGACGACGCCGGCGCCGACGGTCTTGCCGCCCTCGCGGATGGCGAAGCGCAGACCGTCTTCCATGGCGATCGGGTTGATGAGCGTGACGACCATCTTGATGTTGTCGCCAGGCATCACCATCT
>DASXYJ010000325.1:0-13135 GCA_036502565.1 Gammaproteobacteria bacterium | reverse complement strand
CGGGTACGTCGCCGCCGGGCGTGGGGTTGTAGGGGTTGGTGGCGGTCTTGACCAGCGAGCCGCGGGCGGAGATCTCCGCCCACAACGCGTTGAGGATCCGGTTGATGGCCATGGTAGTGCTGCTCCTAAGGTCAGGGCATCAATGAGATGACGGAGAACTGGCTCGGCACGATGGACAAGCCAGGGGCGTTCAAGGCGAAACCGTTGTGCCCGGTGAAACTGGTGAGCCGCGAGGTGGGCATGCCGTCCGTCAGCAGCGTCATGCTGCCGATCAGGGTGTGGTGCGGGCCCATGAACAGGCCCGAGAGTATGCCGAGCTCGATGCCGGGCTGGTCACCGAAGCTGATGGTGCCCATGGTGGCCATGGTGTGGGTCGGCATGCACACCGTCATCACGTTGAGCGCCGCCGTGAAGGGCATGGCCAGCAGGCCGGTGGCGAAGTTCGGATAGGGGATGGGCACCGGCACCAGGATCGGCGTGAAGCACACGTCCGGGAACCCAAAGTAGAGCCCGCCCATCTGGGTGTTGACGAACATGGGTCGGCCTCCTCAGCCCAGGTGGATGCGCTCGCCGTCGAGACGCACCTCGCTCTCGGCGGACATCACCGCGTGCTTGCCGCGCAGGTTGAGCACCGTCTTCACCGCGTAGTTGAGCTGTCCCGCCTGCAGGTGGTCCAGATCCTGCACCTGCCGGTGCGAGGAGCCGGCCTTGAGGCGCACCCGCTGCGCCACCGTGTCCAAGAGCTCGGCCACGGTCTTCACCTGGTCCACCGCCGCATCCACCAGGCCCGCCGCGATCTGCAGCACGCCCAGGCTGAAGCCGGCCCGCGCCGCCTGCACCGAGACTTCCGGCGCCACCGCGCTGATCTGCCGGCCGGCCGCCAGGGTCAGTTCCTCCTGCACCGCGAGCTTCAATCCGCCCTGCGCCACCTTGAGGGTGCTGTCCGCCGGGAGCGGCAACACCGCCGGGGTATCGCCGCGCACCAGCACCGCCAGCACCCACAGGCTGCCGCCGACCTCGGCCGCCAGCACCGTGTCGCCGGCGGCCGGTTGCAGCAGGCAAGAGGCCGCGCGCCGCGCCGTGAAGCCCCCGCTGCTGCCGACCAGGCGGCAGATGTCCTCGCCGGCGTCCACCACCCGGGCCTGGATCAGGCCGGAGGCGTTCGCCGTGTAGCTGGGCTGTGTCTGGGTGTGCATGGCGGTGTACTCCATCGGTTAAGCGGGTCGCCAGGTCTCGGCTTCGAGTTGATCGGGATCGGTGCCATAGGCGATGGCCTTGTTGGCCGGCCAGCGGGTGGCCTGGTCGCGCACCGCATGCAGCTTGGCCTTGAACAGGTTGGACTCGCCGAAGTCGGCGGCGTCCAGCACCGAGCGTGAGAAGTCCGTGTAGCTGGCCTCGCAGCCGCGGAACGAGGCGCCGGTGCAGTCGGCATCGGTGAACTGCGCCATGTCGAGCCGCGACTTGTCGAAGCGCGCGCGCTGCAGCCGGGCCTTCTGGAAATGCGCCTGGGTGAGGTCGGTGCCCGAGAAATCGGCGCCCGTGAGGTCGGCGCCGGAGAACACCGTGTTGGCGAGCCGGGCCCCGCTCAAGTCCGCGCCCGGCAGCTTCGAGTCCATGAAGCCGGTCTTCTCCAGCAGCGCGCCGCGGAGCTTCACGCCGCTCAAGTCGCAGTTGCGCAGCTGGCAGGCCAGCAGGCTCAGGCCCGAGAGGTCCATGCCGGCGAACTTGCCGCCCTGCAGGAAGGCCTGCTGGGCCGAGAAACCCTTGAGGTCGCAGCCGGTGAAGTCGCCGTCCAGCAGCGCCACGTTGTCCATGCGCGCGCCGGTGAGCCTGGCCCCCGTCACCTGCACGTCCAGCATCACGGTCTTGAAGAAGGTGGCCTGGGAGAGGTCGGCCTGCATGAGCTTGCACTGGTTCAGCACCGTGAACTCCAGGCGCACCCCTGCCAGGCCGGCGCGCTGCAGGTCCACGTCGATGAAGTTGGCTCGCACCAGGTCGGCGCCGGTGAGCATCGCGCCCTGCAGGCTGGACTGGGTGAAGGTGGTGTGCCCGAGCCGGGCCTCGGCCAGCGCCGCGCCCTTGAAGTCGGCGCCGTTGAACAGGCTCTCCCGGAGGTCGGCACCGCTCAGGTCGGCACCGGCGAAACTCACTTTCTCGAACAAGCCGCCCGCCAGCTTCGCGCCCGCTAGCTTGGCGCCGCTGAAGTCCTGGCCGCGGATGTGGTCGCCGCGGGCTATGGCGGTCTCGAGTTCCTCGCGGGTCACGGGTGCCAGTCCTTGAGCTTGGTGCGCCGCAGGTTGGCGCCGTGGAAACGGGTCTCCCCCACCACTACCCCCAGGAACTCCGCGCCGAAGCAGTTGGAGTTGCTGAGGTCCGCCTGCACCAGCCGCGCCTTGTTGAGGAAGGCTTCCTTGAGGTTGCAGTTGGAGAGCCTGGCGCCCTCCAGGTCGCTCTTCATGAAGTGCGCGCGCTGGGCGGTGGCGCCCTGGAAGCGCGCCTGGCGCAGGCTCGCCTCGCTCAAGTCCGCGCCATCCAGGTCGCAGCGCTCGAAGTTGGCGCCCTCAAGGTCGATGCTGCGCAGGTTGGAGCCCGGCAGCTTGGCACCGCCGAAATCGGCGTTGCGGGCGCGGGTCTTCTCGCCCACCAGGCGCAGCTTGGCCAGCTCCGCTCCGGACATCTTCAGGCGGTCCAGGTCCACGTCCACGAACAGCAGCGCCTCGCCCTTGGCGCCGCTCAAGTCCAGCCCCACCGCGCTGCCGCCCATCACGATGGCGCGGTGGATGGTGGTTCCCTTCAGGCGCGCGCCGTCCAGGCGGCAGTCCATCATGATCGGCCGCTTCAAGTCCGCGCCCGAGAGGTCGGCGGACGTGAAGTTGATCTGCATCATCACCCCGCCGGCGAGACGCGCGCCGGGGAACTTCGCGCCCTCGAAGCTCGATTCGCTGAGGGCTGCACCGCTGAAGTCGACGCCCTCCCCCTCGGCGCCCACGAAACTGCAGCGCCCCAGGTTGGCGTCGGAGAGGTCGGTGCGGGCCAGCTTGGCGCCGCTGAAATTGACCCCGGCGGCGATGGCGCCCTTGAGCTTCGCGCCGGAGAGGTCGGCGCCGGAGAAGTCGGCGAACTCGAGATAGGCTTCGCTGAGATCAGCGCCCTTGAGGTCAGCATCCTTGAGGTCGATGCCCGCGAGATCCATGCGTGCCAGGGACTCGCCCCGCTTCACGCGCTGCAGCACTTCCTGGCGCAGCGCAGCGAGGCCGGCGCGGCGTTCCTGCGGCAGGGTGGTGACCTGGGTGTGGGCACCCAGGGCATAGCCCTTGCGGAACGCGGCTTCGGCGGCCTGCAAGCGCGCCTCCAGCTCCTTCAGGTCGCTGCTGCCGGTGACTTTCTGCAGCAGCGCCTTGGGATCCGATGCACCCTCCAGCAGGGTCCGCACCCGGGCCAGCTGTGCCTCGGCCGAGAAGCGCGGCAGGCTCGCGGCGGAGGCCATCTGCTCCGCGACCTTCGCGGGGTCGAGCCCCGCCTGCTTACACATGACCTCGATCTTCTCCCGCGCCATGGCGCGGGCTGCCTCGCCCTGCTTGCGGGCCTCGGCCACGAGCTTCATCACGTCCAGGTCCTTCATGTCGAAGGACTGGCGTTCCGGATCCGGCAGCTTCGCCAGTGCCGGGCCGGCGTCCACGCCCAGCGCCGCGAGGCGCGCCTTGGCCTTGTCCTTCTCCAGCTGCGCGCGGTCCTTCTGGTTCTTCGCCAGCAAGCCCTCGTAGCCGCTGTCCTCCTGGGCGCGATCGATGATCTCCGCCAGGCCCGACTTGTCGCCGTCCGGGATCAGGTCGCGCTCGTCCAGCAAGAGCGCGGCGCGCGTCGCCTTGTCGAGGCGGCGCTTCAGCGCCTGCTGGTAGTGTTCCAGGCTGCGGCGCGGGTCGCGCATGCGCTCGTAGGCGATCATGATCTGGGAGATGTCGCTGCCGTCGTCGCTGCCGATGCGGGTGTCGGCGCGCCAGATGCAGATGGCCGCGGCCTCCCCCGGCAGGAAGTGCACGGTGTCGAGGCGTGCCGGCAGCTCCTCGGCCACCCCGTCCCCGCCGTGGCCGCGCACGATGAAAGCGCGCGCCACCAGTCCCGGCAGACGGCCCTGGATCAGCGGCAGGCTGGGATGCAGGTTGCTGAGCTCGAACTCCTCGTCGCCGCGCCAATAGCCGTCGAGCCACTGGTCCTCGGCGGCCACGTTGAAGTATTCCCACTTGAGGTCGTCGGCGAGGCCCGGAGCGCGCTCCTTGAGCCACTTCTGGTCGTAGGTGCCCACCTTGGCGTAGCGCTGCGGCCACATGGGATCGAGCATGCCGAAGCTCGCGGCCGCAGGCCGGTCGGAAGGCGAGCCGATGAGCGCGCCGGGCAGCTCCAGGTTCGGCAGCAGCACCCGCGACTCGCCGTCCGCCTGCACCGCGTCGATGCCGCGGCCCACGGGGTTGGGCTTGTGCTCCTTGCCGCCGAAGGCGCGGGTGAAATCCAGGGGCATCGCGGTCATGGGCTCGGGGTCGCTCACCCCAAGGCTCACGCCGGCGGCGCGCTTCCAATGCCGGTCGCCGTACACGTTGATGCGCTTGTCCAGCTTGCCGAGCTTCACCCGCACGAATCCCGCCGGCACCGGTGTGCCGCCGGGCGTGTGGAAATCGCCGCTCAGCAGGAACTCGCCGCGCGACTTGGGCATGGCCGCGTCCAGCATGCCGTCGCGGCCCAGCATGCCCATGGACTTGCTCCACAGCTCGTTCTCCGGGAACACCCGCCCTGGCTCGGTCAGCGAGAACATCGCGAGCATGCTCACCGCCAGCTTCTGCTCACCGCGGTACTGGTACGGCCGCTGCAGCAGGCTGAGCTTCAGGGACTTGGTGATGCGGATACCGGGCACGTGCTGTCCTCGTGCCTATATCTGCGGATCGGTGGAGGCGTTGGTCAGGGGCGCGACGATGGCGCCGTTGTAGACCGAGCCGGCGATCACCGGCAGGTCCGGGTCGCCGTTGACGAACACCAGCAACACCTCGGCACCGGGTTCCAGCATGAACTGGGTGCCGGTGTAGATCCCCGCCGAGGGCTGCGCCATGCGCAGCCAGGCGGAGACGAAGCTGGAGTCGGGCACCGTCCCGTCCACGAACGGCAGCGTGACCAGGTAGCGGCCCTGCGCGTCCACCGGCGGAGCCGGCAGTCCGTAGGCGTTCTCCTGGCTGTCGTCGGCGCCGCTCGACTGGTACCCCGGTATCGGCGCCTGCAGCACGTCCTGCTCGGCCCGGGTGTGCTGGGTGCTCTGGCTGCCCTGGGTCGTGGAGCCTTGGGTGCCGGAACCCTGGGTACTGGAACTCTGGGTGGTGTCGGGCTGGAGGTAGACCCGCGCCGAGAGCACGCCGCGGATGCTGGGCTTGGGCGTGCGCCGCCGCGGCCGGAACTGGATGTTGGGGGAAGAGCTGTTGCCGGTGCCGCCGCCGGTCTGGCCCGCCACCAGCGGCGTCGCCGTGAAACTGTTCCCGTAGTAGGCGCCGGTGGCGCTCTGGCCCGCCGTGTAGCTGCTGGTGGCCCAGGACTGGTCGGCATTGCGAGCCGTGTGGGTCACGCTGGTCAGCAGGTATTCGCGGTTGAAGGCGCCGACCGGATGCCCGCCCAGCACGAAGGTGGAACCCGCGCGCAGGCTTGGCACCGCGCCGCTGCCGCTGTAGGTACAGGCCCAGCAGGCGCTCTCCTGTGCCCGCACCTGCGCCAGGCGCGCCGCGTGGGTGGAATCCGGCGTGCGGTGGTCATAGAGCCAGGTGGCGGGATAGGCGCCGGTCAAGCCGTGCCCGTCCACCGCCACGCCGTAGGCGCCTTGCACCGCGGTGCTGACGTTCTGGTAGTCGTAGCCGGTCACGTCCACCTGCACCGGGGCCGCCTCCAGCTGCCGGGTGATCTGCACGATGGAGTCATAGTTGTTGGTGCTGCTGGGATCTGTGAAGGGGATGCCCGCCGGGCTCGGGTAGGAGAGGCCGTCCGAAAGGATCATCCGGCAGGTGCCGGCCATGTCCTCGAAGTAGAAATAGATGCCCAGGTGTTCCATGAGCCGGCAGATGAAGTCCAGGTCGGTCTCGGCGTACTGGCAGGTGAAGTCGTGCTCAGGGTATTCGACCATCACGTCGTCGATGTTCACGTCCGCGTTCGGCGCGGTGCTGGCGGAGCCGCAGGTGAGGCCGGCGTTCTTCACCACCTTCTCCACCACCTCGAAGTGGCTCAGGTCGACGAAGCCGGTGCTGCGGGTGTTGAGCGAGAGCTTCCAGGCCGGCGGCACCAAGAGCACTCGGAAGTAGTTGTAGCCGCCCGCGTTCTGCTGCTGCTCCACCCTCGCCACGATGCCGCTGTAGCTGTTGACGGCGCTGGTGCCCTGCTGGATGGTCAGGGTACCGGTACCGTCCAGCAGGCTGCGCAGGTCGATGCTGGTGGCCTGGTCGCACTTCAGGCCGATGTCGAACTGGTACAGGCTGGAGATGGCCTCCGTGCCCTGGAAGTCCACCACCGTGAAGGTGTTCGCCCCATAGGCGGAGCTCTTGAACGAGAACGTCGGCGTCGCCACTCCACTATCCTCCTGCTGCCGCGCGCCGGTCCGGCGCGCCGCGCACCTTGATCCTCAGAGCATGAATCCCACTTCCAGGCCGGCGGCATTGGTGCCGCCCACCACCCAGGCATCCTGGCCCAGGGTCGCGAACTCGTTCAGTCCCATCATGCGGTTGAAGTCGCTGCCGCCCACGGTGCCGGGCTGCACTACGCCCTCCTCCAACACCAGCACCACCTCGCACTCCAGGGGCTGCACCAGGAAGCCCTTGCAGGTGCGCCGCACCTTGTCTATCAGGCCGCCCTCGGCGAGCGCCACGCTGAAGGTGTCGGCATTCACGGAACCGATGCGCACCTGGAAGCGGCCGCAGCAATCCACCACCCGTTCACCCACCACCGCATCCGAGCCCAGGGTGCAGCCGCCGCTGCCGACCCGCAGGCGCTGGTCCGCCGGGATGCTGGCCTTGCGCGGCACGCACTGCACCACCTCCACGTCCTCGCGCTGCAGCACGCCCCGCAGCATCGCTTCCAGCGCCGCGGCGCTGCGCACCTGGCGGGAGAACAGGCCGGTCTGGCCGAGCAAGGTGGTGGCGTCCGGCACGCGCCCGCGCATGGAAGGCTCGTACAGCCCCATCAGCGCATAGAGCATGCCCCAGTAGCGCTCGCCGTCGCCTTCCACGGCGTTGAGGGCGAAGCGGTACTTGCGCCAGGCCGAGTACAGCAGCGGATAGACCTGCTGGTGCAGCAGGTCCAGGAAGTCGCGCGGCGCGCTGCCGCCGTCCCACTCGTCATCCAGCAGTTCGCTGGTGTACCACACCGGCAGCGGCGAGGCCGCGCCGTACAGGGACATGAAGGTGGGCGAGATCTCGTAGCCGACGCCGGAATCGCCGCTCATGCCGGCCACGTCCGACTCGGCCCGTTCCAGGCCCAGCACCGGGCGATAGCGCAGCGGCGCGCCTTCCCCGCCTTCCTGCAGGCGTTGCAGCAGGCGCACGACCTGGTAGAAGTCGTACTCGCGGCTGTTGCTGACGAGCTCGTGCTCTAGATCAGCGCGCGCTTGCCCAGTCTCGCCGGCCATGCGTGGGTATTCCCGGTTTGCTCATCGATGAGCGTGAAGAGGCTGAAACTGTTCAGGGTCGAGAAGGTCGCCAGCACCCGGTCCAGCAGGCTGCCGAACAGGAACATGTCGCCGGGAGAGGCGAAGTAGTCCGGGCGCATGCTGGCGCGGATCTCCTGGCCACGGATCACGTTGCCGCCGAACAGGCGGTCGCCGGGGCGGGTGCCCACGGTGGAGATGGCGGAGATGCGCCGCAGGTTCGCCACCTCGCGTGGCGACTGGGCCGTGCCCTGCACGACGTACAGGCGCAGCAGCGCCTGCAGGGTCTCGGCGTTGGCGATGGGCACGAAGTTCATGGCCAGGTGCGAGAGCAGGCGCCACAGCACCGCCTCGCCCATGGGCGGCTCGGCGCCGTCCGCCGGCGGCAGCAGGTTGCGAAAGGTGATGAGGTCGGAGGTGCCGCTGGTGGAACGGGACACGTCGCCGGGCCGGAGCTGCGTCGGCAGCCGGCCGTTGCTGCAGGTGAGCCCCAGGATCAGGGTCTGCTGCGCCGGCAGTTCCACGCCCTGGGGATAGGTCACCAAGAGGTGCGGTTCCGCGCGGCCGCCCTCGGCCGCCGGCGTGAAGCGCATCTCGTAGAACGGCACCTGGGCGTTGCCGCCGGCGTACAGGTTGATGGGCCGGTACTCCTGGCGCAGCGCCGAGCCGCGGGTGTGCCCCACCACCTCGTCCACCGAGTACACCTGGATGTTGTTGCCCTTCTCGCCCGCCGGCCGTATCCGCACCTCGGCGCGGCGGTGGTTGAGCAGGATGGGGTCGGCGTCGTGCCGGAACAGGTTCACCGCCGGCGTGCAGTGCAGGATGAAGCGCTCGCGGTCCACCGCCGGGAAGCGCGCCTCGGAGGGCGCGAAGTCGAGGCGGATGTGGAACTGGTTGCCGCCGCCGCGTTGGCGCCACTCCTGCAGCCGGCTCAGCTCCACGAACAGGAACTTCTCCTTGAGCAGGAAGTACTCCTGCAGCAGGCCGAAGGCCGGCAGCGAGGCGGCCGGACGCGGCAGCATGGCCTGGTCGTCCTCCAGCCCCAGCGGCTGCAGCGCCGAGGGCGGCAACTCGAGCTCGCCGGCGCCGGTGGAGATCACCACCCGCTCCAGGCCGCGCAGCAACAGCATGTAGAGGTCCGCGGCGCCGGCGAAGTCGCCGCCGATGAAGAACGGGATGCGATCCGCGTCCCACTGCGAGAGCGTCAGGCCGTTGAGCTGCAGGGTCAGGTCGATGGAGCGCCTGCCGCCGGGACGCTCCAGCAGCTGCGCCTGCACCAGCGACAGCGGCGCGACGCGCACCTCGTAGCAGGTGCGGAAGCGGCACTGGGTGTCTTGCACCTCGGTCGAATCCACGTAGCTGCCCGCGGGCACCACCATGTTGCGCCGCAGCGTGTCGCGCGGCCGGAACTCCATGATGGTGGTGGCCGGCAGCGGCCGCAGGTAATGCGGATAGATGAGCTGGGTGAGGGTCTGGGCCAGCTCCGGGAAGTCGTCGTCGAGCTTCTCGCGCACCCGGCCGGTGAGGAAGGCCACGCCCTCCAGGATGCGCTCGACGTCCGGGTCCGGGCTGGGGCCGCTCAGGCGCGAGGCCAGCGCCGGATGCGCGGTGGCGAACTCCTTGGCCAGCTCGCGCAGTGCGCTCAGTTCGCGTTGGTAGTAGTCGCGGTTCATGTGCTCACTGCCTCACGGTGACGCGGCCGTCACCCTCGATGTTCACCAGGTAACGCACCGGCAGCAGCGCCTTCTCGTACAGCAGGTTGCCCTGCACCGCGAAGCGCAGCATGCCCAGCCCCTCCTCCGCCGCCACGCTCACGCGGGTATCGCGCATGCGCGGCTCGAACTCGCGGCTGGTCACCTCGATGGCCTCGCGGATGCGCTCCACGTCGGGCGGGGTCAGGTTCGCCAGCATGTCGGAGATGTCCGGCAGGCCGTACAGCTCGCTGAGCGGCGTGGAGCCGCGGCGGGTGTTGTACAGCTTGCCGAGGTCCTGCAGCACGGATTCCACGTAGCTGCCGGCGTCGGCGTTGCCGCCGCCGCTGGACCAGCGGCGCATGCGCTTGAATAGCCGTTCTTCGGACATGCGTGCCTACTTGCTGCCCTGTGGGTCCCAATGCTCTTCGTACTCGATGCCGTCCTCTTCCCAGGTCCAGCGGATCACCTCGTAGGTGAACCACAGGTTCTCCATGTTGCCGTAGTGGGCGTTCTGCTTGTCCAGCACGTCCGGCACCCAGGACTCGATCTTCACGATCATGGCGTTCTGCAGCATCACCGTGAAGAACTGCACCTCCTCGCCGGAGCCGTCCATGCGGTACCAGCGCAGCGTGGCCTCGCTGAGGGGCTCGCCGGTGCACAGGGCCTGGTAGAGCTTGGGGCTGCTCTTGTCCACTTCCTTGGTGATCATCAGCGGGCGGTGCACGCGCCGGCCCGAGGGCAGGCCCTGCTCGTTGGACGGCAGGTCCACCATGTGCTTGAAGGCCTGCACCAGGATGGTCTCCTCGCGGCCCTCGATGTCGCAGGAACCCTCGATCGGTCCCTGCTCCTTGCCCACCAGCGTCAGGTTTCCAGGCATCGGCATGGCTTATGCTCCTCCACCGCGGTCCGCGCTGTCGCCACGGCGCCGCATCATGATTTCTCCAGCTTCCCGGTGACCGCCAGCGAGAACGGCGATCCCAGGTACTTGAGGTGCGGGGTGATGTTGAGCTTCACCAGGTACCAGTCGTTCTTGCCCGGCACCTCCACCACCTCGATCTTGGCCTGCCGCAGCGGACGGCGCGCGCGCACGCTGGCCGCGGGGTTGGCCATGTCGGTCACGTACTGCTGCAGCCAGCGGCCCAGTTCCTTCTCGATCTCGGCGCGGTTGCGCCAGGCACCCAGGTGCTCGCGCTGCATCACCTTGAGGTAATGCGCGAGCCGGCTCACCAGCAACAGGTAGGGCAGCTGCGCCGCCAGCTTGCGGCCGAAGATGGCGCTGACGTTGGCGCCGGCCTCTTCCTCCGGCACGCTCTGCACCGACACCGCGGTGTAGAAGGCGGCCTCGCTGTCGCCGCGATGCACCGTGAGGGTGATGAAGCCGAAGCGCGACAGGTCCACTTCCAGGCTGTCGTCCACCACCACCTCGGTGGGCACCTTGCCGGGGCCCTCGGCGGTATCGACCTTGAGGCCCTCGACCTTGCCGTATTCCTTGCCGGTGACGTTCAGGCACCAGCGGAAGCGCGCGAAGCTCGCTGCCAGGCGCGAGGCGAATCCGTAGGCGGAGTTGCCCCACAGGCAGCGCTCCTCGTCGCCGGTGAAGCTCTCCATGTAGTCGAAGGTCGCGGCCTTGAGCCCGGCGGTGCCGTAGGCGCGGCGCAGCAGGAAGCGCGGCAGCGTGAGGCCCACGTAGCGGGCGTCCTCGCTGGCGCGGAACGAGCGCCACTTGGTGAACTGCGGGTCCTCCATCTGCGAGCGCAGGTCGCGTATGCGCGGCAGGCCGGCGAAGCCGTCGAGGCCGAAGAAACCGGGCCCCGCGCCGCTGATGAAGGGCGCGTGCGCCACCGCCGCCACGCTCGCCAGGTTCTGCAGCAGGTGCACGTCCTGGGCGCCGGGGCCGAAGCTGTAGTCGCCGACCAGCAGGCTGTAGGGGCGGCCGCCGTACTGGCCGAACTCGCCGGTGTAGACCAGCCGGTAGAGGTGCGACTGCACCACCTCCGGCACGTCCTCGAAGTCCTCCTGCAGGCTCTGCTTGGAGATGTTGAGCACCTCCACCAGGCAGTTCTCGCCGTAGTCCACCCGCTCCAGCAGGAACGCCAGCCCGCGCCAGGCGGACTCCAGCGCGCGGAACTCCGGGTGATGCAGGATGCGGTCGAGCTGCGGCCCGAGCCGCGCGTCGATCTCCGCCAGCATCTGGCCCACGTTGTGGGCGCCCATGGCGCCGACCTTGGACTTGAGCGCGTCGTGCCAGAAGCTGCCGGTGCCGGTGCCGAGCTCCCACTCGCCGAGCAGCGCCTGGATGTCGGCGGCGATCTCGCGCACGTTGGCGCCCCGCTCCCGGTAGCGCCACAGCAGCGCGCGCAGTTCCAGCAGCGCCCTCAGCTCCGGCACCTGGCGGATGACCCGGTCCGGCGAGAAATCCTCGAGCTGGCGGAAATCCAGCGATACCGCCAGCGGCGTGCCGGCGGCCTCGGTGAGCACGTTCGGCACCTGCAGCTTGAGCGTCGGCGCGAGCTTGCTCAGCACCGGGTCCAGGTCGCGGGCCGGCAGCACGATGGGCTGGTTGGTCTCGCTGAAGCCGGCGCGCGCGTCGCGCGTGAAGTCGCCGAGCACGAGCACGCGGAACGGGAGCTCCACGTCGCTCTCGCGGCCCGCGTTCTCGCTGCGGTACACCAACCGCAGGCGTTCGGCTTTCTCCTGGGCTTCCTCAGCCACTGAGGCTCTCCTCGTGTGGTGCGCGCGCGGCCATCTCAGCCACCCGGGGCCCAGCATTCGGCCACCTGCTGCGGCACGTCCAGCGGTATCGCCTTCAGCGCCAGCAGCACCGGCTTCTGCCCGCCGATGGCATAGCGCACCCGGATGGCGCTCACGCCGTCGTGTATCAGTTCCTCGCGGTCGTCCGGGAAGTCCTCGGGGCCGAATAGGTGCTCGCCGTCCTTGAAGTCCTCGAGGAAGCGCGGGAAGCCCTTCAGCCCCGCGTACACCTTGGTCAGCACCAGCGGGCCGACGAAGATGCGCAGCACCGCGTCGCCACAGCCGCCCACCGTCCAGCTGAAGGTCTGGCTGGCCTTGAAGTTGTAGTTGTCCAGCTCCTGCACCCCGGCGGCGCACTGCAGCGTGAGCATCACGTTGCTGGGCAGGATCTTGGCGCCGGTGTTGACGTTGGTGGGCAAGGTCGAGAGCGACACCGCCTGGGTGCCGTCGACGATCTGCGCGCCTTCCAGCGCCCGGTTCAGGTAGCCGACGAAGCCCGGCGCGAAGGGGATGGCCTGCTTGTCCACGTGCACCGGCACGTAGCCCGCCTGGTACTTGTTGCTGAGGAAGGGCGCCGCGGTCTTGCCGGTGAAGGCCCACACCAGCCCGCTCTTGCCGATCAGCAGGTCCGGCAGCTTGGACTCGTCCACGCCCTCGGTCTGGGTCAGCACGCTGGAGCTCCACTGCTGGTTCAGGTAGCAGGCGGTCTCCTGCTGCATGAACTGGTAGAGCAGGCGCAGCGGCCCGGTGTACAGGGTCCAGAAGGCCTCGGTCTCCGGGTCCGGCTTGCCCATCTGCAGCTGCAGCTGCTGGATCGCGGCCCAGCCGTTGCCGCCGCTGGTGCCGCTGGAGGCCACCTTGTCCGGGTTGCCGAACCAGGCCGAGATGTTGGCGTAGGACTCGCTGGCGTTGTCGGAGTTGAAGGCCATGAGCTTGATGGCCTTCTCGTAATCCTCGTTGGCCTTGGCGGTGGTCTCGATGGCGGACTCCAGGTCCTTCACCTTCTTGCCGCGCTTGGCCTTGGGCT
>DASXYJ010000324.1:0-3603 GCA_036502565.1 Gammaproteobacteria bacterium | reverse complement strand
CAGGAGCTCGATGAGCTCGGCGATACGCTTGTCCAGCGCGGTGCCGGTGACGCCGTTCAGCTCACCGTAGTAACGGATGTTCTCGCGGGCGGTGAGGCGCGGGTAGAGGCCGCTCTGATGCGGCAGTACACCGAGCGCCATACGCGCGCCGTTGCCGTCCGTGAGCACGTCCACGCCGTCCACCTTCACGCTGCCGGAGCCCGGCTGCAGCACCGTGGAGATGATGCGTAGCGTCGTGGATTTGCCGGCGCCGTTGGGGCCGAGCAGGCCGGTGATGCGACTGTCGGGAGCGGAGAAGCTCACGCCCTGGACGGCCTGTATGGCACCGAAGCTCTTCTTCAGATCGATGACTTCAATCATGGTTTCGGCCCCGAGAAAGTGACGAAGAAGGGGAAGGGTTTGATGTCCTTGACGCAAGCGGTATCCAGGCCTTTCACGGCCCCGGCGTCCAAGAAGTCCGACATCACCCGCGGCACGCAGCCGCGGAACACGTTGCCGTGGCCCTGGCCCGCCACCACCAGCGAGAGGCTGTTGGAGAGGGTCTTGGCGGTGCGCTCGGCGTTGCTGGGCGGAGTGATGGGGTCATCCTCGCCGGAGAGGAGCAGCACCGGCTTCGCCGACACCACCGGTCTCTTGAAGTCGGGATCCATCACGCCGCGGGGCCAGACCCGGCAGGAGCGGGTGATCTCATCCAGGGTGGTGGCGCCGAGGTAGGTGTCATGCAGCTGCTTCTGCAGCGTCGGGTCATCGCTGAAGAACGGCGCATCCTCGGTACAGATTACCGAGGCGCCCATGCCCTGGGCCATGGACGATGTCAGCTGGTCGGTGAAGGACAGCGCCGTGCTCATGAGCGGCAGGTAGTCGTGTTGCGCCGCCGCCTGGTGCACCAGCAACGGCAAGAGCGCCGCGGTCTCGCTCTGGTAGCTCATGAGCCGCACCGCGCTCGCCACTTTCTCCCAGGTGAGCTGCTCGGTTCGGGGTGCGCCGGTGAGGGGATCACGCAGGCTCACGCTCACCGGATGGCCGTCCAGTTGCTTCTGCAGCGCGGCGAAGTCGCCGGCCAGGTCGGGGAAGGCCTGTTTGCAGCCGGAGTCCTGCGCGCAACGGGTGAAGATCATGCCGAGCGCGCGTTGCGCGTCCAGCGACACACCGGGACCGAGCGCAAGATCCGCCGGTACCACGCCGTCCAGCACCACCGCGCGTACCGAGTCCGGATAGGCGCGCAGGTATTGCAGCGCCACGCGGGTGCCGTAGGAGATGCCGTAGAGGTCCACCTGCTTGTAGCCCATCGCGGCGCGCACCGCCTCCAGGTCCTGCACCGCCACGGTGGTGGTGTAGAAGCGCGGGTCGCCGGGCAGCTGCTTCAGGCAGGCCTGGGCCGCGGCAGCGATCTCGGCGTCCGTGGGCTGCGTGCCCGCCGGGGGCGCCGGGCAATCCAGGCGGTTACTGTTGCCGGTGCCGCGTTGGTCCACCAGCAGCACGTCGTGCTCGCTGCGGATGCGGTCGAAGGAAGGGGCTTCCTCCAGGAAGGCTTCGGTGGAAGCCTGGCCCGGGCCGCCGGCGATGAAGAACAACGCGTCCGGCTTCGGGTTGCTGGCACGGGCCTTCAGCCAGGCCACATGCAGGCCGATCTTCTTCCCCTCGGGATGCTGGGGATCCTCCGGCACCATGAAGGTGGTGCAGAGGGCTTGCTGGCGCTGGCTCGCGTCCTCGGCGCCGATCTGGCACTCGTGGAACTCCGGGCGCGCGGCCGCGGGCTTGGCCGGCGGCGCGGCCTGCACTCCGGCGGTGAAGGCCGCCAGGCCGTACAGGAGCGCGGTAGTGTGCATGGACATCGCACGGTTCATGTCGTCACCTATGGGTTCGCGGACGGGCCGTCCGCTTCGTAGAGGAAGATCTGGTCCAGCGGCGTGTCGAACAGCCGCGAGATGTTGAAGGCCAGCTGCAGGCTGGGGTCGTATTTCTCGGTCTCCAGCGCGTTCACGGTCTGGCGCGAGACGTTGAGCCGCTCCGCCAGTTCCGCTTGTGTCCAGCGCTTCTCCGCTCGCAGTACGTGGATGCGGTTCTTCACTTGTAGCGCCGCCACAGCACGAAGCCGCTCGCCACCCACACCAGGTCGATGACCAGGAATACCGTCCACAGCGGGGCACGGGGGAAGCCCGCCATGTCCTCCAGGAAGCCGTAGGTCAGGCTCAGGAAAGCGGTGATGCCCGCAGCGAGAGCCAGGGCCTCGATATGCACGCGCCGCTGCAGTTCGTCGGCGGAGTTCAGATAGCGGATGACTGCCCAGACCATCCAGGCGATGGGCAGGGCCGGCAACAGCGCCAGCAGAACCCGTTCCGTCATGGGTGGCTTGGCCCTGAGGGTATCCATGGTGCCGGCGATCAGGGCGATGTAGGTGACCGAGGCCACCACCATTTGGGTCTGGTAGCGGCGGCTGGCCTTGGCGGGGGAGATGCGCGCGTTCATTTGTAGCGGCACCAGAGCACGCAGCTCGTTGCACCCCACACCAGGTCGATGACCACGAAGGTCCACCAGGCGGGGATGTGCGGGAAGCCGGCGAAGTCCTCCAGGAAGCCGTAGGTCAGGGTCAGGAAGGCGGTGACGCCGGCGGCCATGGACAGGGAGGTGAGGTGCACCCGGCGCTGCAGCTCGTCGGCCTGGGTCAGATACACATACAGGGACCACATCACCCAGATCACCGGGATGGTGGGCAGGAGCGCCAGGACCACGGTCAACGTGGGCCCGGGGTGGCCGTGCTTGATGTAATAGGCGCAGCCCAAGAGCAGTACCACATAGATGCTCATGGCCACCATGACCCGGAGGCGGTGGTGACGGTGGGCCTGGTCGGGGTTGATACGGGGTTTGGTATTCATGGGCACTGAAAGTACAGATGCCTTTACAAGATGTCAAGTTTCCTTGTCTTTTAGTAAATATATATAGACAGGGAGGGCTTGTTCCGGCAAGCTAAATGACCGGGAGTCAGGAGCCGGAGCCCCCGGTATCCTGAGGGTTCAGAGGGAGGCCCGATGCCACGCGTCATCCATTTCGAGATCCACGCCGACGAGCCGGAGCGGGCCATCCGCTTCTACACCTCGGTGTTCGGCTGGCAGTTCCTCAAGTTCCCCAACGCCTTCACCGACTATTGGGTGGTGAAGACCGGCGAGGCGGACCAACCGGGCATCGACGGCGGGCTGCTCAGGCGCGACATAGATTTCGAAGGCGTGGGCACCACCGCCTTCGTCTGCACCATCGCGGTCTCAGACCTGGATGTGTACCTGATGAAGGTGAACACCAGCGGCGGACAGCTGGCGCGCGACAGGATGGCGGTGACCGGCGTCGGGTGGCTAGCCTACTGCAAGGACACCGAGGGCAACCTGTTCGGCATGATGCAGGCGGACGGCGCAGCACGATGAAGTTGCAGACATTCGGTATCGGCACTCTGGGCGTGCTGCTCGCTGCCTGCGCCTCCGTGCCGTTGCCCCAGGACCAGGGCGTGACGCTCTACCCTGACCAGGGCCTGGCGGCGGTGATGATCGATACCCTCGATCCCATCAGCCAGGTGAGCTTCCAGGGCGCAGGTACCAAGCTGATCGTGGCCGC
>DASXYJ010000323.1:0-6124 GCA_036502565.1 Gammaproteobacteria bacterium | reverse complement strand
GTACACCGCTTCCCGGGTCATGACTACGCTCAAGGGCAGGTAGCCGCCGGTGAGGCCTTTCGACAGGCATAAGAAATCAGGCGTGATGCCCGCCTGCTCGCAGGCGAACATCGTGCCGGTACGGCCGAAGCCCACGGCGATCTCGTCGGCGATCAAGTGCACGCCGTGTCGGTCGCAGGCTTCCCTCAGTAGCTTCAGGTAGATCGGGTGGTACATGCGCATGTTGCCGGCGCATTGCACCAGGGGCTCCAGGATTACAGCGGCTGTCTCATGGGCGTGGCGCTCCAGGGCCTGCTCCATCGCCCCGAACATCTTGCGGGTATGGGACTCCCAGCTCTCACCCGGCTCGCGCCCGAAGCAGTCCGGGCTCGGCACCGTGATGACGTCCATGAGCAGGGGCTTGTAGGTCTCCTTATAGAGCTCCACGTTGCCCACGGCCAAGGCGCCCAGGGTCTCGCCGTGGTAGCTGTTGCTCAAGGTGATGAAGCGGGTCTTCTTCTCTTTTCCCAGGTTCTTCCAGTAGTGGAAGCTCATCTTCACCGCCACCTCGATGGCGGAGGAACCATTGTCGGCGTAGAAGCAACGGGTGAGCCCGGGCGGCGCCAGTTTCACCAGGCGCTCGGAGAGCTCCACCACGGCCGCATGGCTGAAACCCGCCAGGATCACGTGCTCCAGGTCCTCCATCTGCTGGACCAGGGCTGCGTTGATGCGCGGGTTGGTGTGGCCGAACAAGTTCACCCACCAGGAGCTGATGGCGTCGAGATAGCGCCGCCCCTCGAAGTCCTCCAGCCACACGCCCTGGCCGCGGCGGATGGGCACCACCGGCAGGAACTCGTGGTCCTTCATCTGCGTGCAGGGGTGCCACAACACCGAGAGGTCGCGGCGCATGAAGGCGTCGTTGGCGCTCATCAGCCGGTTGGCGCGATGCAGAAGCGCTGGATGAAGTGCTCCAGCATCTTGAGGGTCGGGTCGATGTTGGCGATGGGCAGCCACTCGTTGGGCTGGTGCGCCACGCGGATGTCGCCGGGCCCCAGGATCACGGTCTGCATGCCGAGCTTCTGCAGGAACGGCCCCTCGGTGGCGAAAGCCACCGCTTCCGCGCCATGGCCGGTGAGCTGCTCCGCCGCCTTCACCAGGTCGGAGGTGCCGGGCGTCATCAGCGGATCGGTGCCGGCGAACAGGCTGCGGAACTCCACGCCGAAACCGCTGCCATCCAGCGCCGCTGTCAGCCGCTCGCGGGCTTCTTTGCGCACCCCCTCCACGGTCATGCCGGGCAGGATGCGCACGTCGAAGTGCAATTCGCACTCCGGGCAGATGCGGTTGGGGTTATCGCCGCCCTTGATGTGGCCCAGGTTGAGGGTCGGGGTCGGCACCTGGAAGTGGTGGTCGTGGTGCTTGTGCTCCAGCTCGCCGCGGTATTCCAGCAGGCCTTCGATGGCCTTGTGCATGCCTTCCAGGGCGTTCTTGCCCAGGCTAGGATCGCTGGAGTGGCCGGAACGGCCCACGATGCGCACCGCCTCCATGAGGATGCCCTTGTGCATGTGCACCGGCTTCATGTCGGTGGGCTCGCCGATGATGGCGTAGCGGGCCTTCGGCAGTTGCGCTTCCGAGAGCGCGCGCCCGCCGCACATGCTGCTCTCCTCGTCCGCCGTGGCGATGACGATGAGCGGCTGCTTGAGGTCCGCGGCCTTGTGCTTCGCTGCCGCCTCGATGGCCATGGCGATGAAGCCCTTCATGTCGCTGATGCCGAGGCCGAAGTACTTGCCTTCCCGCTCCGTGAGCGTGAAGGGATCCGAGGCCCAGCGGCCCTGGTCGTAGGGGACGGTATCCATGTGGCCGGCCAACACCAGGCCGCCGGGGCCGCGCCCCAGCACGCCGATCACGTTCATCTTGCCCGGGTGCCCTGGGATCTCCTGCAGCCGCGCCTCGAAGCCCGCCGCGTCCAGCCAGCCGGCGATGCGCTCCGCCGCCGTGCGGTTGGACATGTCGAAGTCCGGGTTCACGCTGCTCACGGAGGGCGCCTGGATGAGGCCGGCGATCATCTCCCGGAGGGCAGGGGTGCGGAGCTGGGACATGGGGGTGGGTTCCCGGAAGGTCGCTAGGTATCAGTCTGTAAAGTCTTGCGCATTTAAGGGCTTACAGCAACACACCGGGACGCTTCCCATGAGAGATACTTATGGCATGCCCTACCAGGTGGACATCACTAGCGGCCTCATCCCGGACGCCGCGTTCCGGGCCTCGCCGCATCAGGACGAGCGGCCCGCGGGCATGCCCATCGAGCTCCTGGTCATCCACGGCATCAGCCTGCCGCCCGGCGAGTTCGGCGGCCCCTGGATCGAGCGCCTGTTCATGGGCACGCTGCCCCGGGAGGAACATCCCTATTTCAAGGACATCGCCGGCCTGCGGGTCTCCACGCATCTCCTCATCCGCCGCGACGGCGAGCTCATCCAGTTCGTGCCCTTCAACAGGCGCGCCTGGCACGCCGGCGCATCCAGCTTCCGCGGCCGCGAGGCCTGCAACGACTTCTCCATCGGCATCGAGATCGAGGGCGACGACGCCACGCCCTACGCCGCGCCCCAGTACACGACCCTCGCCGCCGTGAGCGAGGCACTCATGCGTGCCTACCCCGGCATCATCCCTTCCCAGATCGTGGGGCACAGCGACATCGCGCCGGGCCGCAAGACCGATCCCGGCCCCGCGTTCGACTGGGCGCGCTACCGCGACATACTTGCAAGCCAGCCGCGCCCCGGGTCTACTACGCAGCCATGAGTTTCCTGGCCGCATTGTTCGCGCTGATCCTCGACCAGGTGTTCCGGCACCTGGAACCGGTGCGTGATGCGCGCTGGTTCCGCGCTTACTCCGAGGCCTTCACCGGCCTGGTGCACAGCAGCGAGGCCGGCCGTGCCTCCGCAGGCGCCGTGCTCATCGTGCTGGTGCCGGCGGTGCTTGCCATCGTGCTGGGGGACCTGCTCAACCACATCTGGGAAGGCTTCGGCTTCATCTACGCGGTGGTGGTGTTCTGGTTCTGCTTAGGCCCCCGCGACCTGCATACCCAGGGGCAGGCCTATATGGATGCAGTGCAGGCCGGCGACCAGGCCAAGGCCAGCCAGTACGCCACGGACATACTGGATGCGGTGCCGCCGGCGGCGGCCCTGGAGCGCACCCAGGCGGTGACCCAGAAGGTATTCAAGGAAGCCAACGCCCGTCAGTTCGGCGTGCTGTTCTGGTTCGGCATCCTCGGGCCCGGCGGTGCGGTGCTGTACCGCTGCGCCGACCTCCTGAAGCGCCGCCCGGTGCCGGGGGCCAGCGTGGAGGCGGGCGCCACCGCGATGCGGCTGCTCGGCATGCTGGACTGGATCCCCGCGCACCTGACTGCCCTGGGCTACGCGCTCGCCGGCAGTTTCGAGGACGCGGTCTCGGACCTGCGTGCGTACTATCACGACTGCAAGCTGCATTTCTTCCAGGTGAGCGACGACGTGCTGGAGTTCGCAGGCCTAGGTGCGGTGCGTGGCGCGGTGGGAGAGGAGACCGGCATCACCCGTCTGCGTTCCGCCCTCGGTCTCATCCGCCGCACGCTCATCATCTGGCTCGTGATCTACGGTCTGTTCTCCATCTTCTCCTGGTCTTGGTGAAACGCACTTCCGTCATGAAGCGCGTCTCCAAATCTTCTCTCCTTGCCAGCCTGCTGATAGCCCTGCCGCTGCCGGCCTTGGCCGCGGACATGCATATCAAGGGCGACGATGGCGTGGAGATCGTGCTCCACAAGCCCGCTGTGCGGGTGGTGAGCCTCGCCCCGGACATGGCGGAGCTGCTCTACGACGTCGGCGCCGGCAGCGCGCTCCAGGGCACCGTGGAATACAGCGACTATCCTGCCGCCGCCAAGCAGGTGCCGCGGGTGGGCGATGCCTTCCATGTGAACATCGAGAAGGTGCTGGCCTTGGAGCCGGACCTGGTGCTGGCCTGGCAGGGCGGCACTCCCCAGGCCCTCATAGACAAGCTGCGGGGCCTGGGCCTGAACGTGCTGGATCTCGGCACCCATGAGCTGCCGGACATCGCCGCCAACCTCACGGTGCTGGGCGAGGCCACCGGTCATGCCACCGGCGCTAACCTCGCCGCCGAGGACTTCCGTACCCGTCTCAATGCCCTGCGCAAGACCTATGCCGGTGCCGCGCCCTTGCGGGTGTTCTACGAGATATCCGACAAGCCGCTCTTCACCGTGGGCGGCGCCCAGAGCATCAGCCGGCTGATGGAGGTCTGCGGTGGCCGCAACGTGTTCGCCGACTTGAGCGATCTCGCGCCCGCCGTGAACCTGGAAGCGGTCCTGGCCCGGGATCCGGAGGTGATCGTCACCGGCAACGGGGAAGGCGACGAGCAGCAGCGCTTCCAGGACTGGCAGCGCTGGCCAAAGCTCGCCGCCACCCGGGAAGGCAACTTCGTGGTGCTCAACGACGATTGGGTCTCCCGCTCCACGCCGCGCCTGCTGGACGCGGGGAAGCAGCTCTGCGAAGCGTTGCAGGCTGTCCGCGATCGACACGCGCAGCAGCGCAGCTTGAGATAGCCCTGCGCCGGCCTCAGGCCGGCGCAGGGCTCATGGTCAGATCAGAAGCGGTAGAGAGCACCCACGTAGATGAAGTTCACGTCACCCTGGCCGGTGGCGGTGGTGCTGTTGGTGCTGCCGGCGTTGTGGTACTGGGTGAAGCCGAGACGGAATCCCCAGCCATTGGCCATGCCGTAGCTCACGCCCACACCCAGGTCCAGGATGGTGCTGTTGTCGGTGGCGTCGTCGGACAAGCCGCTGGCGCTGATGGGCTCGTCCACGTGTGCGGCGGTGACGCCGACCTTGCCGAACACACCCCAGCCCTGCGTCGAGGAGCTGAGCACGGCATCGATGGACTCACCGTTGAGCTTGTAGTTGGCGGTCACGATCCCGTTACCGATGTCGGCCGAGGCGCTGCCCATGTCGAAATAGCTCGCTTCCAGGCCCAACCACTTATACAGCTGATACCCGCCGAGCACCGACCAGCCGCTGGCGGTGCTCGAGTTGTTCTTCGGCACGCCGCCCGGGATGCCGGTCTCGGAATCATCGATCAGCGAGCTGTAATCGGAAGTGCCCAGGTTGGCGCCTACGTACCAGCCACTGTCGCCGGCATGGGCGGCGGTGACGGCGAACATCGAGAGCGCGCCGGCCAAGGCGATGAGAGAACGCTTAGTCATGTGAATCCCCCTAGATTGTTTCGATACTGTCGGATGCATCCGCGCCGCTGCGAGATTTTAATCCCACCGCGGATATAGCGGATCTTCGGTATTTTATCAGACGTCTGGAGGCAG
Organism: Gammaproteobacteria bacterium; assembly: GCA_036502565.1. Taxonomy (GTDB): domain Bacteria; phylum Pseudomonadota; class Gammaproteobacteria; order Natronospirales; family REEB76; genus DASUBN01. The sequence goes on along the minus strand of DASXYJ010000323.1, from coordinate 796 downwards.
GCCGGGCGCTGGTTCGGGCAGCGGATAAACCGATCAGCTCTTTCCGCGCTCGTGGTTCCAGAGCACTTCCGTGCCGCGATCGTGGCGCGCGATGACGCGCCCCAGCACGAACAGCAGGTCCGAGAGGCGATTGAGATATTCGAGGGCCTGGGGGCTCACCGGTGCGGCGCTGTGCAGCGTATAGGTACGGCGCTCGGCGCGGCGGCATACGGTGCGGGCCAGGTGGCAGACCGCTGCGGCGCGGCTGCCGCCGGGCAGGATGAACTCTTTCAATGGCGGCAGCGGCGCGTTGAAGCCGTCCAGCTCGTTCTCCAGGCGCGTGATGTGCTCCGGCGTGATGGCCGTGTAACCGGGGATGCAGAGCTCACCCCCTAAGTCCAGCAACTCGTGCTGTACCCGCGTCAGGCAGTTGCGGATGTCCAAGTGCACCTCTTCCGCCAGCAGCATGCCGATGACGCTGTTGAGCTCGTCCACGGTGCCGTAGGCCTCGACCCGGGCATCGTCCTTCGGCACGCGGGTGCCGTCGCCGAGGCCGGTGGTGCCGTCGTCGCCGGTGCGGGTGTAGATTTTGCTGAGGCGGTTGCCCATGCAGAGATTTTAGCCTTACTTCTGACAGGTGGGACACCAATAAGTCATGCGTTGCCCCGTGGCCTTCGCCACTATGGTCCCGCCGCAGCGATAACACCTCTCGCCCTCGCGGCCGTAGACCCTGAGGCGCTGGCTGAAATAGCCCGGTTCGCCGTCTTCCCGGGCGAAGTCCCGCAGGGTGGTGCCGCCGGCCTTGATGGAGGCGGCC
>DASXYJ010000322.1:0-4927 GCA_036502565.1 Gammaproteobacteria bacterium | reverse complement strand
ATACTCCACCCGCATCGAGAAGGTCCTGGACCGTTGGCTGCCGCCGGCGGACAAGATCCCGCAACGCCTGCACAGCGCCATGCGCTACGCGGTGCTGGGCGGCGGTAAGCGCCTGCGCCCACTCCTCATATACGCCACCGGCGAGGCCCTGGGCTTGCCGCCGGAGCGCCTGGACGGCCCCGCCGCCGCCGTGGAGATCATCCACGCCTACTCGCTCATCCACGACGACCTGCCGGCCATGGACGACGACGCGTTGCGCCGCGGCCGACCCACCTGCCACATCGCCTATGACGAAGCCACCGCCATCCTCGCGGGCGATGCGCTGCAGGTATTGGCCTTCCAGATCCTCGCGGAAGACACCGCCATGACCGTCTCCCCCGCCGCGCGGGTGGAGATGTTGAAGAGCGTAGCCATCGCCAGCGGTTCCGCCGGCATGGCCGGCGGCCAGGCCATCGACCTCGCCGCCGCCGGCCGCCAGCTGGACCTGGTGGAGCTGGAGTTGATGCACATCCACAAGACCGGTGCGCTGATCCGCGCCAGCGTGCTGCTGGCGGCCCAGAGCGTGATTGATCTGGATAGGGCCAAGTTCGCCGCGCTGGACCGCTACGCCAAGTGCGTGGGTCTGGCCTTCCAGATCCAGGACGACATCCTGGACGTGGAAGGCGAGACCGCGACGCTGGGCAAACAGGCGGGCGCCGACTCCGCGCGGAACAAGCCCACCTATCCGAGCATCCTGGGACTGACTGAGTCCAAACAGCGGGCGGCGGAACTGAAAGACGAAGCCGTAGATGCACTGGCCCCGCTGGAGGACGCTGCCGCGCCGCTCCGGTGGCTCGCCGAGTACATCGTTTCCCGGGAAAATTGAGCCTTTAAGCCGGCCGGTAAAGGGCCGATAATAGGGCCCTGATTCCCATGGGTACCCCATGACCCCGACCCCCGAATTCCCCGTGCTGGATCGCGTCGACTCGCCCGCTGACCTGCGCGCGCTCGATGAGAACGAACTGCAGCAGCTGGCCGACGAGCTGCGCGCCTATCTTATCAAGACCGTGAGCGGCGTGGGCGGCCATTTCGCCGCGGGTCTCGGAGTGGTGGAGCTGACGGTCGCCCTGCATGCGGTGTTCGACACGCCGAAGGACCGGCTGGTATGGGACGTGGGCCATCAAGCCTATCCCCACAAGGTGGTCACCGGCCGCCGCGACCAGCTCAGCACCATCCGCAAGCTGCACGGCCTGGCACCCTTCCCGCAGCGCCTCGAGAGCGAGTTCGACACCTTCGGCGTCGGCCACTCCAGCACCAGCATCAGCGCGGCCCTAGGCATGGCCATCGCGGCCCAGCAGAAGGGCGAGCATGACCGCCACGTGGTGGCGCTCATCGGCGACGGCGCCATGACCGCCGGCATGGCCTTCGAGGCGCTCAACCACGCCGGCAGCCTGAACGCCAACCTGCTCGTCGTGCTCAACGACAACGACATGTCCATCTCCGGCAACGTCGGCGCCCTCTCCAACTATTTCGCCAAGGTGCTCTCGGGCCAGGTCTACGCGCACATCCGCGAAGGCGGCAAGAAGGCGCTCTCCATCATGCCGCCGGTGAAGGAATGGGCGCGCCGCTCCGAGGAACACATGAAGGGCATGGTGATGCCCGGCACGCTGTTCGAGGAGCTGGGCTTCAACTACATCGGCCCGGTGGATGGCCACGACCTGCACACCCTGATCCGCACCCTCAAGAACATGCGCGCCCTGAAAGGTCCGCAGTTCCTGCATGTGGTCACGCGCAAGGGCAAGGGTTACGAGCCCGCCGAGAAAGACCCCATCAAGTGGCATGGGCCGGCCGCCTTCGATGCCGCCACCGGCATCATCAAGAAGGAGAAGCCGGGCCAAGGCCCCACCTACTCCGAGGTGTTCGGCAAGTGGCTCTGCGACATGGCCGCCAGGGAACCGCGCCTCATGGCCATCACCCCGGCCATGCGCGAAGGTTCCGGCATGGTGGAATACGCCGCCAAGTTCCCGGATCGCTACTTCGACGTGGCCATCGCCGAGCAGCACGCGGTGACGCTGGCCGCCGGCATGGCCGTGGAAGGCATGAAGCCGGTGGTCGCCATCTACTCCACCTTCCTGCAGCGCGCCTACGACCAGCTCATCCACGACGTGGCCCTGCAGAACCTGCCGGTGCTGTTCGCGATAGACCGCGCCGGCGTAGTGGGCCCGGACGGCCCCACCCACTCCGGCAGCTTCGACCTCTCCTACATGCGCTGCGTGCCGAACCTGGTATTGATGGCGCCGGCCGACGAGAACGAATGCCGCCAGATGCTCTACACCGGCATGACCCTCGATCAGCCCGCTGCGGTGCGTTACCCGCGCGGCCGCGGCCCCGGCGCCAAGGTCGAAGCCGAGATGCGCGCGCTGCCCATCGGCAAGGCGGAAGTGCGCCGTCGCGGCAAGAAGCTCGCCATCCTCGCCTTCGGCACGCTGGTGGAGAACGCCCGCGCCGCGGCCGATGCGCTCGACGCCACGCTGCTGAACATGCGCTTCGTGAAGCCTCTGGACACGGAGCTCCTGTTGGAACTCGCTGAGAGCCACCAGGGTTTCGTGACCTTGGAAGACAACGCGGTCGCCGGCGGCGCCGGCAGCGCGGTGGACGAGTTCCTGGCCGCGAGCGGCGTGGAGCTGCCGGTGCTCAACCTTGGTCTCCCGGACCTGTTCCTGGAACACGGTTCCCGCGAGGAGTGCCTCGCCATGGCGGGCCTCGACCCGAACGGCATCCAGAAGTCGGTTACCGACTGGTTAGCGAAACAGATGCCCGCACAGCGCAAGGCTGGGAATAAATAAGCGCTGGAAACGGTGCTGGCAGGCGGGTATCCTAGTAATTCAGTCAGGTTTAGTCTTGAACACAGTGCCGGCGAACCCCACTGTGGATTCAGAGACCGCGTGTCCCAGGAGCAGAACGATGAATCCGCCGAATCCCGCCAAGAAAGCCACCGTGACCCCGATCGAGGATGTGCAGTCCAGCGTCGACACGCGCCGCATCCCCATCAACAAGGTGGGCATCAAGGACATCCGCCATCCCATCCGCATCAAGGAACGGAACGGCGGCGAGCAGCATACGGTCGCCAACTTCAGCATGTATGTGCACCTGCCCCAGGACTTCAAGGGCACGCACATGTCGCGCTTCGTGGAGATCCTCAACCACTACGAGCGCGAGCTCACCGTGGAGAGCTTCAAGGAGATGCTCACGGACATGACCGGGCGCCTGGAATCCGGCGCCGGCCACATCTACATGACCTTCCCCTACTTCATCAACAAGAAGGCACCGGTCTCCGGCGTGCAGAGCCTGCTGGACTACGAGGTCACCTTCATCGGTGAGCGCAAGGACGGCGAGAACTGCATGCGCATCAAGGTGGTGGTGCCGGTCACCAGCCTCTGCCCCTGCTCCAAGAAGATCTCCAACTACGGCGCCCACAACCAGCGCTCCCACGTCACCGTGAGCTGCAAGGCCAAGGGCTTCATCTGGATCGAGGAGATCATCGACATCGTGGAGAAGGAAGCTTCCTGCGAGCTGTATGGCCTGCTAAAGCGCCCCGACGAGAAGTACGTGACCGAACGCGCCTATGACAACCCGAAGTTCGTAGAAGACATGGTCCGGGACATCGCCGTGAAGTTCAACGCGGATGACCGCATCCGGGCATACACGGTGGAGTCGGAGAACTTCGAGTCTATCCACAACCACAGCGCTTATGCGATGGTGGAGAAGGACAAGGATCAGAAGACAGCATAAGTTCAATACCAATTTCGCCGCCCAATACCCAGGCCGCACTATGTGCGGCCTTTTAATTTCTTACAGAATCATTCTCTGGTTGGCGCAAAGTTTACTTGTATCCGGCGAATCCTGTGCTATATCCCATAACTGTCACCGAACGACCACGGATTTGGTTCTACAACTCGACAGGTGACAAGGAAGCCGGCCCAGGCTGGCTATTTCATAATTCCGTTTACCCAAAACTCGGGGGCTACACTTCATGAAGACCAGTGTTATCGCATTGGCGGCGCTCGCGACCGCCTTCTCGACTGCTGCCCTGTCCGCCGGACGCTATGACTCCATGATCGGAGATCCCGCTGGCAACGTGCGGATCATCGAGCACGGCCAGCGCCCTGTCGTCATCCATCCGACCATCGAAGGCTCACGACTGCAACGTGAGAATGCGGCCGCGGCCAAGGCGCGTCCGGTCAAGTCAAAGAACCTGACCTATCATGGCGGTGTCGGTGGCATCGGGGTCGAGACCGCTCCCAAGGTCTATCTGGTGTTCTTCGGCACCCAGTGGACCAACAACGATCCGAGCGGTGAGGCCAGTCGTGAGCAGTCCTTCCTCAGCGCGGTCGGCGGCAGTTCCTGGCTGAACAGCGTGACGCAGTATTGCCAGGGTGTCGCCAGCGGCACCACCTTCTGCAACGGCGCAGGCCAGGCCGCGGGAAACCCCTCGGGCATCCTGCAAGGAGTGTGGTTCGATACCGGCGTGACGGCCCCGAGTCAGCCGACCCAGGCGCAACTGGCCGCTGAAGCCGTACGTGCCGCCCAGCACTTCGGCAACACCGCCTCCGGCAGCAACAACAGCACCCAGTACGTGATCGCCACGGCCCATGGCAACAATGCCTCGGGCTTCGGCACCCAGTACTGCGCTTACCACAGCTCCACCAGCTCCAGCTTCGGTAACGTGGCTTACACCAACCTGCCCTATATGACGGATGCTGGTGCAAGCTGCGGCGCCAACTTCAACGGGCTTGGCGCCAATGCGGGCCAGACCATCGTGGAAGGCCACGAGCTGGCCGAGACCATCAGCGACCAGTTCCCCAATGGCGGCTGGCTGGACAGCAGCGGCGCGGAGAACGGCGACAAGTGTGCCTGGATCGCCTCTGGCCAGGGCGCCTCGGCGAAC
>DASXYJ010000321.1:0-7653 GCA_036502565.1 Gammaproteobacteria bacterium | reverse complement strand
ACGCGCTGGGCGACGTGCGCCTGATGGGGATGTACACCGGTTTCTCAGACGATATGTCCTCCGGCATCGAGTTCGGCCTGAAGTTCGCCACCGGCGACTACACCTATAGCGGCATCGACCGGGACACCTCCATCGGCACCGGCACCACCAACCTGCTGCTGGGCGCCTTCTATCAGCACAACCTCGACGCAGAGAACCTGTGGACCGGCTTCGGCCAGGTTCACTATGACCGCGCGTTCGCAAGCCACGCGGGTTACCGGCCCGGCAACGAGCTGGATGCGGCTGCGGGCGTCTACTACGGCGGTTGGCAGTTCGGCCGCAAGAACACGCTGGCGCCGGTGCTGCAGCTGCTGGTCTCGGACCGGCTGCGCGACACGGGTGTCGAGGCCGCCAACGGCGACAGCGGCTATCTGCGGGTGCTGGTGGCGCCGGGGCTGGAGCTCGACTTCGGCAAAGTGCGTTTCTACGGCGACGTGGAGTTCCCGGTCTACCAGGACGTGAACGGTCAGCAGCTGGTGGCGCCGCGCCAGTACAAGCTCATCGCTTCTTACAGCTTCTGAGCATGCGCGCGCTCCTGCTCACCCTGTCCCTGCTCTGGCTGCCCGCCGCGCTGGCGCTGGATGCGGGCGACGCGGCGCCGGCGCTCAAGGGCGTGACGCTGGACGGCAAGCCCTTCGAGCTCGCCGCGCTCAAGGGCAAGGTGGTGGTGGTGAACCAGTGGGCCACCTGGTGCGGCCCCTGCCGCGCCGAGATGCCGCTGTTGGATGCCTTCGCCAGGAAATACGCGCCCCAAGGCGTGGTGCTGCTGGGCCTGGACGAGGACGACGCCAAGGACGAGGCGGAGGTGCGCAAGGTGATGGCCGCGTTCTCCTATCCCGCGCTGCTGGCAGATGGCGCGGCGACGGACGACTTCCACGCGCCGCGGGTGCTGCCGGTGACCTACGTGATCGACGCCAGCGGCGTGGTGCGCGCCAAGCTCTGGGCCGGCGGCACGCCCGTGACGGAAGCGAGCCTGGAGAAGGTGGTCACCCCGCTGTTGCCCACCGCCCACTGACGGCCTTGTGCCGCACGGCACCGGCATGTTCCCATAGCCCCAAGGGACTGATCCGACAAAGGGGATCCGGATGAAGAAGACTCTCGCCGCGCTGGCCCTGGCCGCGCTGCTGCCTGCGACCGCGTCCGCCGCGGACTTCGACTACAACTATGCCGAGGCGGCCTATTCCAAGGCGGATTCCGATTTCACGGACGGTGGCTTGCCCTACAGCGGTGGCCAGGGCTTCATGGTGGATGGGAGCTATGGCTTCGGCGAGCATTGGTTCGCGGAAGCACTCTATCGGCATAACAGCTTCCATCAATACCTGATCTCCAAGGCCACCCCTACTACTCCCAGTACCAGCACCAGCCTGACAGCCACCCCCGAGAGCCTGCGTCTGGGCGGCGGATTCCATACTCCCATCGCGGGCAGCGTGGATCTCATCGCGCACCTGGATTACGGCTTCGCCCACACCCATGTGGAGTCGAGCCGCACGCACTCCTCACTCCCGGCAGGAAACGACGATGGCTACGTGGTGGGCGCGGGCCTGCGCATCCACGCGACGGACCAGCTGGAAGTGGATGTGGGCATCGATCACGACGACTTGGGCTACGGCCAACAGATCGTGACGGTGTGCACCGCCAAATGCGTACTGTTCGCGGAGGCACGCCAGAGCGGCACGGAGAACGTGCTATCGGCGGCGGGGCACTACGACTTCGGCCCGGTGATCGGCGGCGTCGAATACCGCCACAGCAGCTTCCAGGGCTGGCGGGAACTGCTGGTGTCGCTGCGGATCGACTTCTGAACCAGGAGCCTGCTATGAAGAACCTGATCGCACTGTGCTTGCTCGCTACGGTGTCCGCCGGCGCCGGCGCCACGGACCTCGACTACAGCTACCTTGACCTCAGCTACATCCGGGCCAGCAACGACTTCAGCGGCAGCACCGGTAATGGATACCAGTTGGATGGCAGCTGGAGTCTTGGCAGCAGCGGTTTCTACCTGGAAGGCGGCTACCAGCACGAGCGCTTCGGTAGCGGCCTGCCGCTTCCACTGACTTTGACGCCCGAGAACTACCGTCTCGGTGGTGGATACCACCTTGCCTTGAGCAAGTCCGTGGACTTCATGGCGCATGCGGACTATGTCAGCGCCAAGACCACCGCCGAGCTCGACGGCCTTCTCGCCCTCGGCCCCATCATCACCAGCCAGTCCGACCACGGTTACCGTATCGGCGCGGGCATACGCGCACAGTTGGCCGAATCCTTCGAACTGGATGCCGGCCTGGATCATGACAACGTAGGCTTCCGCGAGACCGGCCGTGGCCCTGGTTGCGGATTCCTTTTCGTCTGCGTGGTCAGGTGGCGACAGGACGGCCCGGAGAATGTGCTTTCGGGAGCGCTGCGGTTCCGGATACAGGGTCCGCTGGTGCTAGGTCTGGAATACCGCCACAGCAGCCTGAATAACGGCAACGACTGGACGCTCTCGGCGCGCTGGGACTTCTAGCGGCAGCAATCCGGCTTGTCGCCGCCCTGCCGCTCCGCCTGCTTGGGCGGACAGGCCGCGGTGCCGTAGGAGCAGTGCACACAGCAGTCCCCTGGCTTGGGCTTATGCAGGGTGTGGCAGGCGCTGCACTCGTACATGTATTGGCAGGCATCCTCGGGCATGGTCTGCCGTTCCTGATGGCCGCAGTGCGGACAGGTGAGCGTGGATTCGAGGATCAGTGCGGCCATGCGGCCATTGTAGCGCCGCGCCGCGGCTCAGTCGCGGGAAGTGAGATCCGAGGGCGTGCGGCCGAAGTAGCCGCGGAAGGCATGGGTGAAATGGCTGTGGCTGCTGAAGCCCAAGTCCAGCGCCAGGTCCGTGAGGCGATCCCGATAGTCCGGCAGGCGTTCCAACGCGGTGACCAGGCGCAGGCGCGTGAGATGCTGGTGCAGGCTGCCGCCGGTGGCCTGGCGGAAGGCGCGGCACAGGCGGAACGGCGAGACCTTCAGCTCCGCCGCGATGGCTTCCAGCGAGACCTTGTCCGTGAAGTTCTCCGCCACCAGGAGCTGCGCCTGGTCGGCCAGCGCCGCGGCGCGGCGCGCGGCCACGCCCTTCAAGGCCGGCACGCTCTCGCCTTCCGTGCAGAGGCGCAGCACCGCGAGCGCAGTCTCTTCCACCATCACGCCGTCGCCGAGCTGCGCCGCCAGCAGCAGTTCCCGGTGCAGCAGATGCAGCTCGCCGCTGCCCTGGAACGTGGTCTTGGCGAAGTAGCGTTCCGGCTCGCCCCTGGCGTGGCGCACCGCTTCGCGCAGCACCGCGGGCGCGAACACCAGCGAGGTGCAGCGGTCACCGCCCGGCAGCGGATGGTCCACCATGTAAGTCTCGGCGGGATCGAAGAACACCACGCGGGTGGCGTCCGCCACGTGCTTGCCGAGGCGGTCGCGGCGCACGAAGGTGCCGCTGCGCACCAGCGCGATGCTGGCCACGGGGCAATGCTCCTCGTGGCGGCCGTCGCCGCAGCCCTCGGTGCAGACCACGTCCGCCACCGAGACCAGGGCGCTTCTATAGAGGTTCTGGCTCTGTAATCCCATATGGTCATTTTAGTCCCGCCGAGCCTGGGCGGGCTGTCAGATCCTTGCACCTGCAAGTTCTTGAAAGCGCGCGTTTTCTGCTGGGTATGGAATAGCGCCTCAACCACAACGAGGACCCGACCATGCTCGACCATATCTCTCTCAGCGTCACCGACGCCAGCCGTTCCCAGGCCTTCTACGCCAAGACCCTCGCCCCCTTGGGCTACAAGCTCGTCTCCGAATACGAGGGCGGGTTCGGCGTGGGCCAGGACGGCGGCTCCACCCTCTGGGGGGCCCAAGGCCCCGCCCAGAAGCCCATCGCGCACCTGGCCTTCCGCGCCAAGGACCGCAAGGCCGTGGATGCTTTCTACAAAGCGGCTATGGCAGCTGGAGCTAAGGACAACGGCAAGCCGGGTCTGCGGGAGAACTACTCGCCGACCTACTACGCAGCATTTGTATTGGACCCGGATGGCTACAACGTCGAAGCGGTATGCCACACGTAAAGCTACTGCGCTCGGCGGGACGTTGTTGGGCTTCGGACTCGCAGTCAGTCATGCACATAAGAGTGCACTCCCTCCTGCTCGCCTCGCCCGCCTAGCCCCGCCGTCGCTCGCTACGCTTTACGTGGATTGCGACTATTAAGCAGGAAGGGGCTCCGGTTTATGGAGGAAGAATCCCTGTCCGAGATCCACTCCCAGCTTGGCGAGCTGGTTCTTGGTGGTCTCGTTCTCCACGCACTCGGCGATGCACTGGATGTTGCGCATGCGCGCCAACTCCGAGAGGGTGCGCACCACCAGCGGGTTGACCGGGTCCTCGGTGAAGTTCTGCACGAACTGCCCGTCGATCTTCACGTACTGTACCGGCAGCTTCTGCAGGTAGCCGAAGCTGGCCACACCGCTGCCGAAGTCGTCCAGGGCGAAGCGGTAGCCGTCCTGGGAGAGCTTGTGCATGGTCTCCACCGCGCGGGTGAGGTTCTCCAGCGCCACGTTCTCGGTGACCTCGAAGCACACGTCCTGGGCGCGGATGCCGTGACGCGCGCGATGCTCGCCCACCTGCTTGTAGAAGTCCGGGTTGTCGAGGGTGCGCGGGTCGAGGTTGATGCTGAGGCGGGTGCCGGGCTTGCCCTTGAGGAAGCGGAAGCTCTGGTCCACCACCCAATGGTCGATGCGCGCGGCGAAACCGAAGCGCGCGGCGGTGGGCAGGAACGCGCCCGGCGGCACGATCTTGCCGTTCTCGTTGAGGCGCAGCAGCACTTCATAGAAAGGGTCGCCGTGGCCGACGTCGTCGAGGCGCATGATGCGCTGGCCGTAGAGCTGGAAGCGGCCCTCGTCCATGGCGGTCTCGAGCTGCGAGACCCGCGCCAGGTCCGTGTGGTGCTGCATCATGCTGCGGTCGTCGCTGCGGTACACGTGGATGCCGTTGCGGCCGCCGGCCTTGGCGATGTAGCAGGCGATGTCGGCGCGGCTCAGCACGTCCGGCGCGCGCTCGCCGGGCTGGAAGAAGGTCACGCCGATGCTGACGCCGACGCTGAAGATTAGCTCGCGCTCCTTGAAGCGGTAGTCGAGCACGGTGCGGCGCAGTTCCTCGGCCAGGAGCTGCACCGTCTTCTCATGGGCGTCCTGCACCAGCACGCCGAACTCGTCACCGCCGAGACGGGCGATCACGTCCGGCCGGTGCACCAGCGCGCGCAGGCGCTTGGTGACCTCGATGAGCAGCTTGTCGCCCATCTCGTGGCCGCGGGTGTCGTTGATGAGCTTGAACTGGTCGAGGTCCAGGTACAGCAGCGCATAGCGCTGCTTGCGGTCGGTGCCGGCGGTGAGCTCGCGCAGCGCCTTGTCGAAGGCGGCGCGGTTGCGCAAGCCGGTGAGGGAGTCGTGGGTGGCCTCGTGCACCAGCCGCTCGCGCAGGTGCTCGGCCTCGGACACGTCGCGGAACACCACCACGCCGCCGATGACCTTGCCGCCGCGGCCGCGCGCCAGGGTGATGGCGCCTTCCACAGGACGCAGCACGCCGGCGCGGTCGCGCAGCAGGCGGCGGGTGAGGATCTCGGAGGCGGCGCCGTTCACCAAGGCGTGGCGCACGGTGTGCTCCTCGGTGTCGCCGCTGGCGAGCGAGAGCGGGAACACGTCTTCGATGGCGCGGCCCACGGCGTCGGCGGCGCGCCAGCCGGTGAGCTTCTCCGCCACCGAGTTCATGAAGTAGACCTTGCCGTTGGAATGGGTGGAGATCACGCCCTCACCCAGGGCCTGCAGGGTGGTGAGGGCCCGGTCCTGCTCCTCGCCGAGCGCGGCGTCCGCGGCCGCACGCTCGGCGAAGGCCGCGGCCACCAGGTAGCCGGTGAAGGCGGAGGCCGCGACGAAGGCCACGCGCATGGCGGCCAGGAACGGATCCTGTACGTCCTCCAGGTTGAACACCAGCACGCAGAGCGCCATGAGCATGGCGGCGCTGCTGGCGCCGGCCGCACCGGCGCGGGCCGAGACCAGCACCGCCAAGGGCAGCAACAGGAAGTAGAAGCTGGATTCCACGTCGGGGGGCAGCTGCGAGATGCCGTAGACCGCCGCCAGCATCAGCAGCAGCGATAGCGCCCATTCCAGCGCGGTGCGCCCCTTGGCGAAGGGCCAGCGCCGCCAGTGCGCCATGAACGGCGCCACCACCAGGATGCCCATGGCATCGCCCAGGGCCCAGTTGGCGGACTGCAGCAGCAGCGCCGACGCGGGGATCAGCCCGCCCAGGTTCTGGCCGAGGGCCCCGACGATGCCGCCGAGCAACGCGGCGGGCAGCGCGGCGACGAACACGAACAGCAGCACGTCGCGGGTGCGGGAGAACTGCGCGTCCACCGCGAACCAGCGCAGGATCAGCACCGCGGTGAGGGATTCGGCGATCTGCGCCAGGGCGTCGGTGGCGCTCACTTCCCAGCTGCGGCCGAAGTAGTGGGCGCCGAGCAGCTCGCCGATGACCACCACCGGCCACCAGCGCAGGCCGTACTGCCACAGCAGCATCACGCCGATGCCGGCGGCGGGCCACAGGGGCGAGAGTCCGTCGTAGTGGAGCTTGAGGTAGAGGCCGAGGTAATTGCACAGGCCGTACAGGCCCGTCAGCAACACAGCCGCGGCAAGATAGAGCAACGCTTTCATGAGGGCTCGCATGCCGCGCGTCGTTCCCCCGGCGCGTAAATTTTAGGGAATAATAATGTCGCAAGCTTAACATGCTTGCCAGGACGCCCTATCCCTGCGCCCACTCACCTTATACTCTACCCGAGCTTCAGATGTTCCAGCTTCACCCCCAACTCGCCAAGGATTGTCGCGACCTGGGCCGTATGGCCCTGTGCCGCCTGCTGCTCATGGATGACAGCAACTATCCCTGGTTCATCCTGGTGCCGGAACGGGAGGGCGTGAGCGAGATCCATGCCCTGGACGATACTGACCGCAGGCTGCTGTGGGACGACTCGGCGCTGCTGTCGCGCGCGCTGACCAAGGGCTTCGCCCCGGACAAGCTCAACATCGCGGCGCTGGGCAACGTGGTGCCACAGCTGCATGTGCACCACATCGTGCGCTACAAGCACGATCCCGCCTGGCCGGCACCGGTGTGGGGCAAGCATCCGGCCAAGCCCTATTACGCTGCCGAGGCCGAGAAGTTGAGCGCGATGCTCCGCGCGCTGCTCGGCGATGCGCTACGGGGAGATGGGTCAAGACATGCATGATCGGATCCCCTTCCATTTCGAAGCCGAACGCCTGGGTGAGCATCGCCAGGACGCCGCCTGGCTCGCGGCGGCGCTCGCCGATACGGGCACGCGCTACGTGCCGGTGCGCGACGGCGCCAGCGCCTATCTGTGGAACGACGGCGCGCCGCGGGCGCTGCTGCTGGATGCCGCCAGTGCGACGCCGCTGAAGCAGGCAGCCTTCTGCACCGTGCTGCTGGGTGAGGTAGACGGTAAGCCCTGCTTCGCATTGGGCCTGGAGGGCGGCGCGACGCTGCCAGAGGCGCGTCACGATGACCTGCGCGGGGTGAGCGCGCTGCTATCCTTTGAGGAGCTGGCGCTCTTGGGCTACGCCCGCGCCATGGTGCATTGGC
>DASXYJ010000320.1:0-4502 GCA_036502565.1 Gammaproteobacteria bacterium | reverse complement strand
CACTCGTTGTCGTACCAGCCGAACACCTTCACCAGGCGGCCGATGACCTTGGTCAGGGTCGCATCGTAGGTGCAGGAGGCAGGGTCGTGGTTGTAGTCCACGGACACCAGTTGCTCGCTGGTGTAGTTGAGGATGCCCTTGAGCGGGCCCTGGGAGGCCTTCTTCATCAAGTCGTGGATCTCTTCCACGGTGACATCGCGGTTGGCGATGAAGGACAGGTCCACCAGGGACACGTTGATGGTGGGCACGCGGATCGAGTAACCGTCCAGCTTGCCCGCCAGCTCCGGGATCACCAGACCGAGGGCCGCGGCGGCGCCGGTCTTGGTGGGGATCATGGAATGGGTGGCGGAACGGGCGCGGCGGATGTCCTTGTGGAACACGTCCGTCAGCACCTGGTCGTTGGTGTAGGAATGGATGGTGGTCATCTGGCCAGCCACGATGCCGATGCCCTCGTGCAGCACCTTGGCCATGGGCGCCAGGCAGTTGGTGGTGCAGCTGGCGTTGGAGATCACGGTGTACGCGCCCTTCAGGGTCTTGTCGTTCACGCCGTGGACCACGGTGGCGTCCACATCCTTGTCGCCGGGGGCGGAGATGATGACCTTCTTGGCGCCGCCGGCGATGTGCGCCGAGGCCTTGGCCTTGCTGGTGAAGAGACCGGTGCATTCCAGCACCATGTCGGCGCCCACGGCGCCCCAGCCGATCTTGGAGGGGTCGCGCTCGGCGAACACGCGGATCTTGTCGCCGTTCACCACCATGGAGTCGCCATCCACGGACACCTGGCCCGGGAACTTGCCATGGGCGGTGTCGTACTTGGTGAGGTGGGCGTTGGTGGCAGCGTCGCCCAGGTCGTTGACGGCGACGATCTTGATGTCGCTGCGCTTGGACTCGTACAGGGCCCGCAGGATGTTGCGGCCGATGCGCCCGTAACCGTTGATGCCTACCTTGATCGTCATCTTTCTCTCCTCACTCGGAATCTGTTTTAGAACTCAGCGACCTAATGCCGCCTCGACCTGCTTCACCACGTTGTCCACGGTGAAGCCGAAATAATTGAAGACGTCTTTGGCCGGTGCCGACTCGCCGTAGCGGTCCAGTCCCACCACCCGACCCTGGTGGCCCACGTAACGCCACCAGCCGGCGGTGACACCCGCTTCGATGGCGACTTTGGCTTTCACCTGGGGCGGCAGCACGCCATCCTTATAAGCCTGATCCTGGGTATCGAACACGTTGGTGCAGGGCATGGAGACCACGCGGGCCTTGATGCCCTTCTCGCCCAGCGCCTTGGCGGCATTGGCGGCCAGGGACACCTCGGAGCCCGTGGCGATGAGGATAGCGTCCGGCGTGCCGGCGCAGTCCACCAAGGTGTAGCCGCCGCGGCGGATGGCCGCCAGCTGTTCCTTGCCGCGCGTGAAGTGCGGCAGGTTCTGGCGCGACAAGGCCATGGACACGGGTCCGTCGCGGCGCTCGACTGCATGCACCCAGGCCACGGCGGTCTCGGTGTCGTCCGCCGGACGCCACACTTCCATCTTGGGTATCAGCCGCAGGGAGGCGACATGTTCCACCGACTGGTGGGTGGGGCCGTCCTCGCCCAGGCCGATGGAGTCGTGGGTATATATATAGATGACGCCCACCCCCATCAGCGCCGACAGGCGCAGCGCGTTGCGCGCGTAGTCGGAGAAGGTGAGGAAGGTGCCGCCGTAAGGGATGAAGCCGCCGTGCAGGACCAGGCCGTTCATCACCGCCGACATGCCGAACTCGCGCACGCCGTAGAAGATGTAGTTGCCGGTGAACTCCGGCTTGCTGAGCGCCTGGGAGCCCTTCCACCAGGTGAGGTTGGAACCGGTGAGGTCGGCGGAACCGCCCAGCAGTTCCGGCAGCAGCGGCCCGATGCCGTTGAGCGCGTTCTCGGAAGCCTTGCGGGTAGCGACTTCCGCGCCCGCCCCGGATATCTTCTCGACGAACTCCTGGGACTTGGCTTTCCAATCCTTGGGAAGCTCGCCCCTGATGACGCGGCGCTCGAACTCGGCAGCCAGGTCCGGATAGCTCTTGCGATACTCGCCGAAGAGCTTCTGCCAGCCAGACTTGGCCGCGGCGCCGCGCGCCTTGGCGTCCCAACCTTTATAGATGTCGGCGGGAATCTCGAAGGGCGGGTACTCCCAACCCAGTTGCTTGCGGGCCAGCGCCACCTCATCGGCGCCCAGCGCTGAGCCGTGAGCGGACTCGGTGCCTTCCTTGTTGGGAGAGCCCCAGCCGATGATGGTCTTGCAGCAGATGAGCACCGGCTTGTCGGGGCACTTGCGGGCTTCCTCGATGGCGCGCTTCAGCGCCTCGGAATCATGGCCGTCCACGTCCGGCACCACGTGCCAGCCGTAGGCCTGGAAGCGCTTCGGTGTGTCGTCGGTGAACCAGCCGTGCACCTCGCCGTCGATGGAGATGCCGTTGTCGTCGTAGAAGGCGATGAGCTTGTTGACCCCCAGGGTGCCGGCGAGGGACGCCGCCTCGTGGGAGACGCCTTCCATCATGCAGCCGTCACCCATGAACACGTAGGTGTAGTGGTCGACGAGCGTCAAACCGGGACGGTTGAAGTGCGCGGCCAGCGACTTCTCGGCGATGGCCATGCCGACCGCATTGGCGAAACCCTGGCCCAGGGGACCGGTGGTGGTCTCCACGCCGGGCGTCATGCCGTACTCGGGATGGCCTGGCGTCTTGGAGTGGAGCTGGCGGAACTTCTTGATCTCTTCCATCGGCAACGCATAGCCCGTGAGGTGCAGCAGCGCGTACTGCAGCATCGAGCCGTGGCCGTTGGAGAGCAGGAAGCGGTCCCGGTCCGGCCACTTGGGGTCGGCGGGATCGTGCTTCAGGTAATCGTTCCAGAGCACCTCGGCGATGTCCGCCATGCCCATGGGCATGCCGGGATGGCCGGAGTTGGCTTTCTGCACCGCGTCCATGGCGAGCGCGCGGATAGCGTTGGCAAGTTCGCGGCGGGAGGGCATGGCGGCTCCTGGAAAGGGCGCGTATTTTCGCGCATGTGGCCGCTGCGGACAACCCGACCAGATCGCAGAATCCCGGTTCGACCACCGCCACAGGGTAAAATGTGCCGCGCCGAAACCCCCGAAACCGCAGGGAAATGCCGATGACCGCCCCCTACGCCAAGACCTTCGAGGTGATCTGGGCCGACCTGGACCCCAACGCCCACATGCGCCATTCCGCCTATGCCGACTACGGCGCCCAGGCCCGCGTGGGCTTCCTCACCGAGCACGGCTTCGGCCTGAAGGAGTTCAGCCGGGACCGCATCGGGCCGATCCTGTTCCGGGAGGACCTGCGCTACATGCGGGAGATCCGGCCCAGCGAGAGGATCACAGTCACCTGCGAGGCGGTGGGCATCTCGCCCAACCGCAAGCACTGGAAGATCCGCCACCGCATCTACCGCCAGGACGGCGAGCTGGCCTGCGTCATCGAGTGCCAGGGGGCCTGGTTCGACCTGGATGCCCGCAAGGTGATCGCCGCCCCCGCCGCGCTCGCAGCGGTGATGGAGAAGATGCCGAAGACGGAAGACTACGCGGAGTTCGAGCCGACGCCGCGAAGCGGCTCCTGATCTAAGCTGGAAATCCCATCCGGGGATTTCCAGCCACGGCGAGTCCGGCGCATGTCCGGACTCGCCGCTCTCCAGAAATCTTCCAATCCTTAAAACCTGCGGCGCATCCTTGCGCCGTTCTTTACAGTTCTAAGAGTGGGGCCATGCCACGCTTGAGGCCTTTCCAGTCTTTGACTTTGCGCGCAGCCAACAGAGTACCTGCTACATAGGGTGCGTAGCTGGTGGACTCGTGGCGCAGCTCGATCCGTTCCCCTACCGCGCCGAATACCGCCTGCACCGCTGAGTAATAACCCGGCACTCGGATGGAATGCATCTGGGAGCCGTTGAGTTCGGCGCCGCGTGCTTCCTTCAAGCCCTTCGTCTGCGCTACCGGTACTGCCCACTTGGGCTTGGTGACCTGCGCCAATTGATAGGCCAGCTCCCGCGCGGTGCCGCTGGGGGCATCGGGTTTGGTATCGCCCGCGTAGTCCAGGATCTCCCAGTGAGGCATCTGCTGCGCAGCCGACGTGGCGAAGTGCTGCAGCAGCGCCGCCGTCACGGAGAAGTTGCCGGCAGCGAACACGCCGACACCTTTCTGTTTCGCCCAGGCATCGATCTCGGTGTAGTCGACATCGGAGAGGCCCGAGGTGCCGATGACCACGCCGCAGCCGGCGGCGATGGCCTCACGCACATGAGCCTTGACGACATCAGGATGGGTGTAGTCGATGACCACGTCGGGTTTGCCGCGCGCCAGCGCCGCGGCGAGCGTCGCGTCCACCCTCACTCCGCCGAGCTCCTGCCCTGCGCCGCGGCGACCCACGGCAGAGACCAGCTGCAGATCCGGCGCGGCCAGGATGGTCTTCACCAGTTCCCGGCCCACGTGGCCGGTGGCACCGGCGAGGCATAACTTGAGGCTCATGCCGCACACTAT
>DASXYJ010000319.1:0-3483 GCA_036502565.1 Gammaproteobacteria bacterium | reverse complement strand
GCTCATCAAGGGCGGCGGCGGCGCGCTCACCCGCGAGAAGATCGTGGCGGCGGCCAGCAAGCGCTTCGTCTGCATCGCCGACGACTCCAAGCTCAAGGACCTGCTGGGGGCCTTTCCCCTGCCGGTGGAAGTGATCCCCATGGCCAGGAGCTACGTGGCGCGGCAGCTGGTGAAGCTGGGTGGGCAGCCGGAATGGCGCCAGGGTTTCGTCACCGACAACGGCAACCACATCCTGGACGTGCACAACCTCAAGATCCTGGATCCGCCCAAGCTAGAGGCGGAGATCGGCGCCGTGACTGGCGTGGTCTGCGTGGGCCTCTTCGCCCGCCGCCCGGCAGACGTGCTGCTGATCGCCCGGGAAGACCGGGTGGAGAAGTTGACCCGTTGATGGACCGGGCCTCGGCACGCCTGTTGGCAGCCCGCTTGGTAGGAGCTCTAGCCGTCATTGAGGCTGCTGGTGGCTTGGTCATGGTGATATTCGTGGCTTTAGGCTGGGGCTTCGGATTCTTCGGTCTGCTGACCTTCGTCTATCTGGCTTACTTTCTCACGCTCTTGCTGCTCGGAATCGGCACAGTGCAGGCGGCCTATTGGTCGCGCGTGGGTCTCAGTGCCGTATTGGTCTTTCAGATCGCTTGGCTAGTCGAGGCCTTCCCGATCGACTCGGCTGCTGGCCATCGTCAGGGCTGCGACTTCAGCTGTTACGCCGGCCCGCTTGAGAAGATAGCCATCCCCGCTATGCTTTGCCTCATCGCCGCCTGGGTGGTCTTTCCCGGCCGGAAGAAGCGCGTCAGCTAGCGTCTTCCGCAGACCGCCTGATAGTAGCCGCTGGTATCCCCGGCGCTCATGTCGCCGATGAGGTGCGCCTGCACCAGGGCATCCGCGATGTCCTCCGGTGACTGGAATATCAGCGAGCCGAACTCGGCGAGCCGGCTCTTCTCCAGGTCATCTTCCGCCGCCGTATCCGCGGGGCTCACGATGTCTCCGTCAGAATCCACGTAGCGCAGCTTCCCTACCGACGTGAAATCGTCTGTAGGCGCACCTTGGATGTCGATGACGCGGCGCAACAGGGGCGCCAAAGTCAGCTCCAGCGCGTTTAAAGGCACGTGTGGGACGAGATCCTGATCGTTCTCGTAGCGGATGGCGTCGATACCCGCATATTTCTTGGCGAAGTCCGCGCCGCCCACGCGCGGCGCGCCGAAAGTGGTGACCTGCGTCACCGGCAGCTTGGCGGCCTTCAGCTTCACCGCCGCCAGCATGGCGAGCGCGCCGCCCTTGCTGTGGCCGGTCACATATACCTTCGGGTTCGCACTGAGCTTGCCGGCTTTCTGCCAGGCGGCGATCTGCTGGCTCATCCCCGGCCACAGCGCCTGGAAGGCCTGCTCGAACCCGCCATGCACCGTGCCCAGATCCGGGTCGGCCGCGGGGCGGGCGTTGGCGTCGTTCAGCCAGTCCTCGATGAGGGTCATCTCCTTGGAACTGTCCTGCTCGCCGCCGTAAGGCAGCGTGCCGCGGAAGGCCACGATCAGCTCATCCCCGGAGTGCCACAGGTAGCCCGCGTCGCGCCCGCCGTCCTGGGCGTCGGTGGCGGCGCTGACCACGCCATAGCCCTCACCCGTCTCCGCCAATAGCGCGGGCAGCGTGGGGTCGGTGATGGGGCCGGTCTTGCTGATGCCGTAGGCGTAGGCAGAGGCCTTGATGAGCTTGCAGCCCAGCGGATCTTTGACTTGTGGTGCGACGGCCGCCACCGGCGCTGCCGCAGTGGCGGCGGACACGGCGACGGGCAGGCAGAAGATCAGGCAGAGCAGCGTCACGCGGATACGCATGGGGTTTCCCTCCCGGCAGGCTCCCGAAGTATAGGGAGCCTCAAGCTGCCGGGAGGGAGACCCGGTTCACATTAGCCTTTATGGGCCTGGATATAGGGCCCGAGGTCCAGGCTCCAGATGTTGTTCTCGCCGTCGTCCCAGCCCAGCAGGCGCTGGAAGTCCTGCTGCGCCTGCTTAGGGTCGCGCGGGAACTGCACCGGCAGCGAGCGGTCGCTGGTGTAGTAGAGGGTCTTGCCGTCGCCGCTGATGTGCGGGCCCCAGGGGTTGTTGTCCGCGTTCACCGCGTCGCCCATGTCCGCCGCCGCGCCCCAGTGGTCGCCCTCCCGGAAGGCGATGAAGAAGCGGTCCCGGTCCTTGTTGGCCGGGTCCGGCGCATCGAACACCACGAAGGACTCGTCCGGCGCGATGCCGGGATCCTTCTGCCGCTCCTCCGGGTTGCCGATCATCTGCTGCACCGGCGCCTGGTAGGCGCCGTCCCGGTACTGGGAACGGAAGATGTGCATGAGCTTGTCCGCGCCCGGCTGTATGAAGTACAGGCTGCCGTCGGCGGCGATGCTCGGCGCGTAAGTGCGGGGCGTGGCGTTCACGGGATCCGGCAGGCGCCAGGGCTCACCCCAGCCCTTGCCCTTGCGGTCCACCCGCCACAGGTTGCCGGCGCTCTTCACCAGTTCCCCGCCCTCGCGGGCCGGACGGTTGGAGGCGAACACGATGAAGCGGCCGTCCGGCGACACCGCCGGATCGTGGTCCAGCCAGCGGCCGGCGAAGGGCGCCAGCACCGGCTTCGACCAGCCGTGCTTGCTACGGTGCGACTCCACGATCACCGAGTTCGGCCACTTCTCGATGCCGTAGTAGGCGGTGTCGCCATCCGGCGTGAAGCTGATGCAGTCCTCGCTGGGCGTGCCGGAGATGCTGCCGGGGGCGAACAGCTGCGGCGTGACGCTGGGCGTCTCCGCGGCGGCCGCGCCGGCGGCGAGCCCGCAGAGACCAAGCACTATCCATCGCTTCATTTCCGTTCTCCCTTGAGGATGTCGCTGAGATCCGCTTGCCAGATGTTGGCGAGCCCGCTGTTCCAGGTCTGCATGTCCGCCAGGCCGCGCCGCGCTGCGGCGGCATCCTTCGGGAACACCACCGGCACCAGGTGGGTGTTGGTGAAATACAGGCTGTGGCCGTCGGGCCCGAGCCGCGCCTCGATGCTGGGCGAGAGCGCGTTGATGCTGTCCGGCAGGTGCTGCGGCTCGCCCCACGCGCCGTCCTTGCGGAACACGATGAAGAGGTCCTGCTGCTTGTCGGGGGTCGGCGGCCGGTTGGAGGAATACACCAGGAAGGATTCGTCCGGCGCCACCGCCGCGTCCACCCCGCCCCATTCGCCGGCGGTGAAGGGCAGCGCCACCGGCGCCTGGTACACGCCGTCCTTCAGCGCGGACATGAACAGGCGGAAGTGCATGCCCTCGCCCGCCGCATCCATGAAATACAGGTCGCCGTTGGCGGCGATGCTGGGGCTGAACACGTCGCCGCTGCGGTTCACCGCGTCCGGCAGGCGCTTCGGCTCGCTCCAGCCCGCGCCCTTGCGGTCCACGCGCCACAGGTTGCCGCCCTTGCCGGGATGGGGCTGTCCGCTCCAGTCGCCGTCCGGCGGCATGCTGCTGCCGGGCTTGGGCCG
>DASXYJ010000318.1:0-10314 GCA_036502565.1 Gammaproteobacteria bacterium | reverse complement strand
GGGCAGCGCCGATGCGGAAGGCGCGGCGGCGGTCACCGCCACCGGCTGCTCCTCGGGCGCGGTCACCGCGGCGGCCTTGCTGGAGGCCGCAGGCATGTTGGTGAGCAGCACCCCCGGGTTCGCCTGGGGCGGCGGGCTGTTCTCGTTGGCGGGCTGGCCGTCGCGCACCACGCTGAGCATGGGCTGGCCCTGGGCGTTGCGGCTGAGGATCAGCACGTCGCCGGGGAAGATGAGGTGCGGGTTCTTGATGCCCGGGTTCGCATACCAGATGTCCGGCCAGGCCCAGGCATCCTTCAGGTACATGGAGGCGATGCTCCAGAGGGTATCGCCCTTCTTGACGGTGTAGCGTTCCGGCGCCGTCGGCTGCATGGCCGGCATCGGCGCCTGGGTCGCGGCCGCCGGGGCCGCCATGGTGGCGGTGGCGGGAGCCGTGGCCGGGGCAGGTACCGCGGTCGGCTTGGCGGCATGGTGCGCGCAGGCCGTGAGCAGGCTCAGGGCGGCACCGGCCGCGAGGATACGGGGGACGTTATAATGGTTCATCGATGCGGTCTCCACGACTCGCTTGGGTGCGCGCCCGGCCTTGGTCTGAATCACCCCATCCCAAGACCCCTTGACCGACCCCAAAATCGGGGCAGGTCGCAAGGGCGACTTTTCAACAGTATCATAACTTTAGCAGTCTTTTATGCAAAAGCGCGTGAGGATTGGGCCGCCCCCCTTTGGGCAAGCTTGAGAACCTGCTTCCGGACCCCTACTTTAGATAGTCACTGTTGTACGCTTACCACTATGGCACTCCTCGAAATCCTCCATTTCCCCGACCCCCGGCTGCGCACCAAGGCCAAGCCCATCGCGACCGTGACCGAGGCGCACCGGACGCTGGCTGAAGACATGCTGGCCACCATGTACGCCGCCCCGGGCATCGGCCTCGCCGCCACCCAGGTGGGGGTGGACCAGCGCCTGGTCGTGGTGGACGTCTCGGACGACAGCGACGAGCCCCAGGTGTTCCTGAACCCCGAGATCCTCTCCCAGGAGGGGACCGAGGTGATGCAGGAGGGCTGTCTCTCGGTGCCGGGCGTATATGAGGATGTGGAGCGCGCCGAGCGCATCCGGGTGCGGGTCATGGACCTGGACGGCAAGACCCGCGAGTTCGATGCGGACGGCCTCCTGGCCGTGTGCATCCAGCACGAGATCGATCATCTCAACGGCAAGCTGTTCGTGGACTACCTCTCGGAGCTGAAGCGCCAACGCATCCGCAAGCGCATCGAGAAGGAAGAACGCGAGCGCCAGGAGCGCCGTTCTCAAGCCTCTTCGCTCTGAAGCGCCTCCGGCAGGCGCATGCATAAGTCCCTGCGCATCGCCTACGCCGGCACCCCTGAGTTCGCCCTGCCGCCGCTGGAAGCCATCGCGGGTTCCGGCCATGCCCTGGTGGGCGTGTGGACCCAGCCGGATCGTCCCGCCGGCCGCGGCCGCAAGCTCACGCCTTCACCGGTTAAGCAGCGCGCGCTGGAGCTGAACGTGCCGGTGCATCAGCCGGAGAACTTCAAGACCGAGGAAGCCAAGCAGGCGCTGCGTGACGCGCAGCCGGACGTGATGGTGGTGGTGGCCTACGGGCTCATCCTGCCGGCTTCGGTGCTCGCCATCCCGCGCTACGGTTGCCTGAACATCCATGCTTCGCTCTTGCCGCGCTGGCGCGGTGCCGCGCCGATCCAACGCGCCATCCTCGCGGGCGATGCCGAGAGCGGCGTCGCCATCATGCAGATGGACAAAGGCCTGGATACGGGTGATGTGCTGTTGGAACGGCGCACCCCTATCGGCGATGAAGACGACTCCCAGGTGTTGCATGATCGTCTCGCCAAACTCGGCGCGACGGCGCTGATGCAGGTGCTGGACGCGCTGCCGGACGTCGAGCCGCGCAAGCAGGATCCTGCCGGCGTCAGCTACGCTGCGAAACTCAGCAAGGAAGAAGCGCAGCTGGATTGGAACCGGAGCGCCCTGGAGCTATCGCGCGCGGTGCGTGGCTATAACCCCTGGCCGGTGGCCTATACCCAGTACCAAGGCCAGCCCCTGCGCATCTGGCGCGCCAGACCCCTGGATTCCAGCACTAAAACCCCACCCGGCACGGTACTGGTGGCGGGCCGCGACGGCATCGACGTGGCTACCGGTACCGGCACGCTGCGGATATTGGAATTGCAGCCCCCCGGCGGACGCGTGCTGAGCGCCGCGGACTTCGCCAACGGCCGTGACCTCAAGCAGGCGCGCTTCGCATGATGGCCCAGCGCAGACCTTCCCACGCACCCCGCGTGCTCGCGGTACAGGCGCTCATGGCCGTGGCCGTGGAGGACCAGACCCTCACCCAGGCGGCGGAGCAGGCCGCTGCGGGCTGCAAGGATCCGCGCGATGCCGCCCTGGTGAAGGAGCTCTGCTACGGCACCCTGCGCTGGCAGCCGCGCCTGGACGCCTGGCTCGCCAAGCTCTTGCAGCGCCCCATGAAGCCCGCGGACCAGGACGTGAAGATCCTGCTGCTGCTGGGTCTCTATCAGCTCGCTTACTTGCGAATCCCAGACCACGCCGCGGTGCAGCAGACCGTGGAGGCCTGCCGACTGCTGGACAAGAGTTGGGCCGCGAGCCTTGTGAACGCGGTACTGCGCCGCTTCCAGCGGGAGCGCGCCGAGATCGAAGCCGCGGTGGCGGAGGATCCGGAGGCGCGCTACGCGCACCCCAAGTGGTTCATCGAGGAACTGCAACGCGACTGGCCGGAGCACTGGCAGACCATGCTGGAGGCGGGCAACGAACGGCCGCCCTTCACGTTGCGGGTGAACCGCCGCGTGCAGAGCCGGGCGGACTACCTGGCGAAGCTGGACGCGCTCGGCATCGCCGCCCAGGCCTGCGAGCACTCGCCGGACGGCGTGACCTTGGGCGTGCCCATGGACGCTAAGCTGCTGCCGGGTTTCGCCGAAGGCGCGGTCTCGGTGCAGGACGAGGGCGCGCAGCTCGCGGAGCAACTGCTGGATGCGGCGGACGGCATGCGGGTACTGGACGCCTGCGCCGCCCCCGGCGGGAAGACCTGCCACCTGCTGGAGCGGCATGCCCTGCAGATGACCGCGGTGGAGCTGGAGGCGCGCCGCGCCCAGCGCATCCGCGAGAACCTCACGCGCCTGAAGCTCGACGCCCAGCTCAAGGTGGCGGACGCGGCCCAGGTGCAGAGTTGGTGGGACGGCGAGCCTTATCAGCGCATCCTGCTGGACGCCCCGTGCAGCGCCAGCGGCGTGGTGCGCCGCCATCCGGATGTGAAATTCCGGCGCACGCCGGGCGAGGTGGTGACCGCCGCCGGTCTGCAGGCCAAGCTCCTGGGCGCGCTATGGCCGCTGCTCGCGCCCGGCGGTAAGCTCTTGTACGTCACCTGTTCCGTGTTCCAGCGGGAGAACGCCGCGCAGATCGCGGCTTTCCTCGCCGGGCACCCGGATGCCGCGGCGCTCCCCTTGCACCAGGGTTGGGGCGTGACCGCCGGCGCGGGCCAGCAGGTGCTCACCGGCCAAGGCGGGATGGATGGTTTCTACTATGCCTGTCTCGAGAAGCGCGGCTGACGCGCCGGCATGATGCGCGCTCCTCGCATCCTCGCCGCGTCGCTGGGCTTCGCCCTGGTGCTGCTCGCCGGCGCCGCCTTCGCCGCGCCGGACGAGGAACCGGGCTTCGTGATCCGCACCGCCTACACCGAGCTGGTGAACGGCATCTACTACCTGGACGCGGATGTGGGCCTGAACCTCTCCGACGACGCGGTGAACGCGCTGGAGAACGGCCTGCCCATCACCGTCAAGCTGCAGATCGAGATCATCAAGCACCGCAGCTGGTGGTTCAACAGCACCACCTACACGCTCGAGCAGAGCTACCAGATCAGCTACCACGCGCTCAGCCGCCGCTTCATCATCACCAACCTCAACAGCGGCGACCAGCAGAGTTACTCCACCTACCGCGAGGCGGTCACCAGCATGGGCCAGGTGAGCGACCTGCCGGTCATCGACGCCAAGCTGCTGGACCCCGACGCCCGCTACAACATCCGCATGCGCGCGGTGCTGGACGTGACCAGCATGCCGGGGCCGCTGCAGCTGTTCGCTTCCATCTTCAAGGGCTGGAACCTGTCGAGTGACTGGTACCAGTGGGCGCTGGCCTCATGAAGCGCTACGCCATGCTGTTCCTGATCGGCATCGGCGTGATCATCATGCTGGCGTCGCTCATCACGCTCGGCAAGAGCACCTCCAACTCGGCGAACTTCGAGAGCATGCACATCTGGCTGGTGCTGCTGAACGCCAGCGCGGCGGGGGTGCTGCTCATCGTCATCGGCTATAACCTGACGCGGCTCCTGGTGCAGCGCGCCCGCAACGTGGCGGGTTCGCGCCTGACCTTGCGGCTGGTGGGCACCTTCGGCCTGCTGGCCATCGTGCCGGTGGTGCTGGTCTATTACTTCTCCTACCAGTTCATCAGCCGCGGCATCGACAGCTGGTTCGACGTGCGGGTGGAGGGCGCGCTCACCGACGCCATGGAGCTGTCGCGCAGCGCCTTGGATACCCGGGTGCGCGACCTCTTGGTGCGCACCGAGCGCATGGCGCGCAGCCTGAGCGACGACCCGCGCCAGGTCACCTACCAGCTCGACCAGTTGCGCCGCCAGAACGGCGCCAGCGAACTCACCCTGATGGGCGGCTTCAACAACCGCATCATGGCGACGAGCTCCGCGCTGCCGGGCACGCTGCTGCCGGACATGCCCGGCACCGAGGTGCTGCTGCAAGTGCGGGCCGGCAACGAGTATGTGGGTCTCGACCCCGTGGCCCGCGGCGGCCTGCACATCCGCGCGGTGGTGCCGGTGACCGTGAGTGGCGCCTGGTGGAACCGCGAGAGCCTGCAAGCCCTGTACCCGGTGGGCGGCGAGCAGAGCGGTCTCGCCGACCAGGTCCAGCAGGCCTATGCCCACTACCGCGAGCTCACGGTGCTGCGCGAGCCCTTGAAGCTCATGTTCAACCTGACGCTGCTCCTGGTGCTGCTGCTGTCGGTGCTGATGGCGGTGTGGGGCGCCTTCGTGGCGGCCCGCACCCTGGTGCAGCCGATCCAGGACCTGGTGGAGGGCACCCGCGCGGTGGCGCGCGGCGACTTCACCACCCGCCTGCCGCTGCCTTCCCGCGACGAAGTCGGCTACCTGGTGTCCTCCTTCAACGAGATGACCCAACGCCTCGCCGAGGCCCGCGACTCCGCGCGCAAGAGCCGCGAGCAGGTGGAGAACGAGCGCAGCTACCTCGGTGCGGTGCTGACGCGCCTGTCCTCCGGCGTGATCTCCTTCAACGCGGCGCTGGTGCTGAAGACCGCCAACCCCACCGCCAGCGCCATCCTCGAGACCGACCTGCACCAGCACATGGGCCGCTCGCTGGTGGGCCTGGCCCAGGAGGACACGCTGCTGGGCCAGTTCGTGGCCGCCTGCCGCCGCCACCTGGATGCCGATGACAAGGACTGGCGCGAGGAGATGGTGCTGCAGAGCTCCGCCGGCCGCCGCATCTTCATGGTGAGCTGCGCCACGCTGCCCTCCACCGGCGAAGTGCCGCCGGGCCGGGTGGTGGTGTTCGACGACCTCACCCTGCTCATCGACGCGCAGCGCGACGCGGCCTGGGGCGAGGTGGCGCGGCGCCTGGCCCACGAGATCAAGAACCCGCTCACGCCCATCCAGCTCGCCGCCGAGCGCATGCGCCGCCGTTACCTGGGCGAGTTCAAGGGCGAGGACGGCGACCTGCTGGACCGTTCCACCAACACCATCGTGCAGCAGGTGGAAGCCATGAAGTCCATGGTCAACGCCTTCAGCGAGTACGCGCGCGCGCCGCTGCTGGAGATGACCGCCTTCGACCTGAACGCGCTGGTGCGCGAGGTGGTGGAGCTGTACCGGGCCCGTGAGGCGGACATGAAAGTGGAGCTGGAGCTGGACCCGGCGCTGCCGGCGGTGCACGCGGACGCCGGCCGGGTGCGGCAGATCCTGCACAACCTGCTGAAGAACGCGCACGAGGCCTTGGAGGGCCGCGCCGACGGCCGGGTGCGCATCCTCAGCCACTACTTCCGGCGCGGCGCCGACGAGATGGCGGAGATTACGGTGGAGGACAACGGCCCCGGCTTCGACCCGGCGATCCTCGGCAAGGCCTTCGAGCCTTACGTGACCAGCAAACCCAAGGGCACGGGCCTGGGTTTGGCCATCGTCAAGAAGTTGGCCGAAGAGCACGGCGGCAGCATCCGCGTGCAGAACCGCGCCGAGGGCGGCGCCCAGATCATGATCCGGCTGCCGGTGAACGAACATACCCGCAGCAGCCAGTTGTTGGGGAACAATGAACGCCGCGCAGGCGGCAGGAGGGAGGCGAAATGAGAGCCTCGCAGATACTCGTGGTGGACGACGAGGCGGACATCCGCGGCATGGTCCAGGAGATCCTCACTGAGGAAGGCTACGAGGTGCGCACCGCGGGCAACGCGGCGGAGGCACGCGCGGCCCGCGCCCACAGTGAGCCTGACCTGATGCTGCTGGACATCTGGATGCCGGACATGGACGGCATCAGCCTCTTGCGGGAGTGGACCCGCGACGGCGCACTGGCCTTCCCGGTGGTGATGATGTCGGGCCACGGCACCGTGGAGACGGCGGTGGAGGCCACCCGCCTCGGCGCGGTGGACTTCGTGGAGAAGCCGCTGTCCCTGGCCAAGCTCCTGCGCACCGTGGAACAGGCGGTGGAGAGCGGCAAGCAGAAACGCGGCCGCTATGCGGGACGCAACCGGCCGGCGCTGGAGCCGGTGGGCAAGAGCCGTTCCATGCAGACCCTGCGCGATCAGTTGCGTCGCCTCGCTCCCCACGAGGCTTCGGTGATGCTGGTGGGCGAGGCGGGCTCCGGCCGCGAGACCCTGGCGCGCTACCTGCATGCGCTGGGACCACGTTCCGCGGGGCCGTTCGTGGCGGTGTCCCTAGCGGGACTGCAGCTGCGCGACATCCTGGAATCCCTCTGCGGCAGGGAAGGCGCCGAGTCCCCCGGCTGCTTCGAGCAGGCGCGGGGCGGGACGCTGTTCCTCAGCGACCTCTCGGACCTGCAGGGTGAGGCCCAGGCGGCGCTGTTGGGCGTGCTGGAGCAGGGTGCGTTCACCCGGGTCGGCAGCCAGACCGCCCGCACCATCGACGTGCGGCTGATCTGCGCCGCTGAGCCGCGCATCGAGGCGCAGCTCGACCGGGGCCTGTTCCGCCGCGACCTCTACAACCGCCTGGCTGCGGTGCTGGTGCGGGTGCCGGCGCTGCGCGAATACCGGGAGGACGTGCCGGAGCTGCTGCGCTACTTCACCGATACCCTGGTGGATGCGCAGGGATTGAAGTACCGGCGCTTCAGCGTGGCGGCCCAGAACCGGCTGCGCAACTATCCCTGGCCCGGCAACCTCGCCGAGCTCAGCAACCTGGTGCAACGCATGCTGATGCTGGGCGACGACGCCGAGGTGAGCCTGGAGGAAGTGGAGGAGTCCATCGCGCCGGCCAGCGGCGGCGGCTCCTTGATCCAGCAGGACATCCTGGCCATGCCCCTGCGCGAGGCCCGCGAGCATTTCGAGAAGGCCTACCTGGAACAGCAGCTGCAGCTCTGCGGCGGCAAGGTGGGCAAGCTCGCGGAACGCGTCGGCATGGAGCGTACCCACCTGTACCGGAAGCTCAATTCGCTGGGAATAGATTTCAGGCAACTGGGTGGTGATGAGGCGGATAGTTGATATCAGCGGGCCATCCTTGGTGCAGTGCACAACGTAGGGGAGACGAGGTCATGGGCAAGATCGGAAGCTTGGGTTTCTCCGGAGCCTTGTTGGCGGCTCTGATGCTCGCGGCCTGCGGCACCACCCAGACCCAGCGCGCCGGCGCCTCCGACGTGAGACTGGATCCCAAGCTCGGGGTGTTCATCGCGGTGCCGAAGGATCCCGACGATCCCGACTACGCGGGTGCGGGCAAGTTCCTGGCCTACAGCCTGGCCGAGGACCTGAGCAAGCGCGGCATCAGCGTCGGCATCGGCAAGGAGCAGGCCACCCAGGAGGACGACTTGGCGGCGGCCAGGAAGCAGGGCGCCGGCTACCTGATGGTGCCGAGCATCACCGATTGGCAGCATCACTACACCGACATCGGGCCGGTGGGCCGGCCCAACAGCGCGGGCTTCACCATGACGGTGATCGATACGGCCGATGGCAGCACCGTGCGCAGCGACGACCTGACCAAGAGCGGCACGCGCATCAGTTTCTCGGGCGGCGGCGATCCCAAGGACCAGGTGAAGTCGGCCTTGGAGGATTACGTGGATGAGGTCTATCCGGACAAGGGATAGAGCCTATTCTGACCGCAGGTCATTTCCACGCATTAATTTAACTCTTTGATTCATATTGGATATAAGCCAGTTTCGCCTGGACCCTTGAATTTGACTAACTAGTCAACTATAGTTAGTCGCAGTACGAGGTGGAGTGCCATGGGTCGAGTCAGTGATGCCCGCGAACGCCTGCTCAAGGCGGCCAACGAGTTGACCTGGAAACAGGGCTACAACGCCGTGACCGTGGACGCCATCTGCGATGCCGCCGGCGTGAAGAAGGGCAGCTTCTACCACTACTTCGAGTCCAAGGCCGACCTCACCAAGGAGGCCCTGGAAGCCTGGTGGCAGGCCAATAGCCGGCCCATCATCGAGTCCTCTTTCGCCGAGGGCGTACCGCCGCTGGAACGCCTGCAGCGCTACTTCGATTCCATGTACCGCCGGCAACTGGAGATCAAGCGCGAGGGCGGCACGCTGCTGGGCTGCGCGTTCTTCCGCCTGGCCATCGAGGGCGAGGGCGTGGAGCCCGAGGTGCGCGAGGCGGCGCAGCGCGCGCTCTCCCGCAAGCGCAAGTATTTCGTGCAGGCCATCGATGACGCCAAGCGCGAGGGCCTGATCAAGGTGGACGACGTGGAAGCGGCGACCCAGGCGGTGTATTCGCTGTTCGAGGGCGCCATGGCCCGGGCCCGCATCCAGGACAGCCCCGAGCCCCTGAAGGGCATCTACGAGCAGGTGCTGCGCCTGCTGGAAGCCGTGCCGGAGGCACGCGATCCCGTCAGGCGAACGGCTTAGACGCATCGAGACCGCGGGGCTTCGGGCCTCGCGGATTTTTTTACCCGCATGTTGACCAATTGGTCAACTATTTGAAATGAAGGATGAGGAGAAGACCATGGCCGAGGAAACCAATCAGAGCGTCTCGAATGACTCCGTCGCGCAGAGACGGCAGCTCACGCGCAAGCGCGGCTTCATGGTGCTGGGCGGCGTGTTCGCCGCCGCCGCCATCGGCTACGGCGTGTACTGGTTTGCCGTGGGTTCGCGCCATGAGAGCACCGACGACGCCTACGTCGCCGGCAACCGGGTGCCGGTGATGGCGGAAGCCGAGGGGACCGTCACTGCGATCCTCGCCGACGAGACCAGCCAAGTGACCCAAGGCCAGGTGCTGGTGCGCCTGGATGACACCGACGCCAAGGTGGCGCTGCAGGAGGCGGAGGCCAAGCTCGCCGCCACCGTGCGCCACGTGGAACAGCTCTACGCCACCGACCAGCAGCTGGCTTCCAAGGCTGCGGCGCAGCAGGCGACGCTCAGCCAGCACCGTTCCGACTACCAGCGCCACCAGGCCCTGAACAAGCGCGGTTATTACTCCGACAGCGCCCTCGAACAGAGCGGCACCACGGTCCAGGTGGACCAGCACGAGTTGGCCGAGGACCAGCACGCCATCGCCGCGCTGCACGCGGAGCTGGGCGAGGGCGGCGTGGCCGACAATCCGGACGTGAAGCTGGCTGCCGCCCAGGTGCGCGCCGCCTACCTCACGTTGCAGCGTATGACCATCGTGGCGCCGGTGTCCGGCTACATCGCTAAGCGTGACGTGCAGATCGGCCAGCGCATCGCGCCGGGCGCATCGCTCATCACCGTGGTGCCCCTGTCCGAGATCTGGGTGGATGCCAACTTCAAGGAATCCCAGGTGTCGCATATCCGCCCGGGCCAGCCCGTGAGCTTGCGCGCCGACATCTACGGCG
Source organism: Gammaproteobacteria bacterium (assembly GCA_036502565.1). Classification (GTDB taxonomy): domain Bacteria; phylum Pseudomonadota; class Gammaproteobacteria; order Natronospirales; family REEB76; genus DASUBN01. Next base: position 257 of record DASXYJ010000318.1, on the reverse strand, counting down.
GCCACGTGGAGTTCCACGGCAAGGTGGTGGGCGTGGACGCCGGCACCGGCAGCGCTTTCGCGCTCCTGCCGGCCCAGAACGCCACCGGCAACTGGATCAAGGTGGTGCAGCGGGTGCCGGTGCGGGTGCAGATCGACGACGCCGAGCTCGCCCAGAATCCGCTGCGCATCGGCCTCTCCATGGAGGTGAGCGTGGATACCCACGCCGGCAACGACGGCCAGGCCCTGAACAAGCGCGGTTATTACTCCGACAGCGCC
>DASXYJ010000317.1:0-12829 GCA_036502565.1 Gammaproteobacteria bacterium | reverse complement strand
CTGCGACCGCATCGTGCCGGTGGACGTGTACGTACCGGGCTGCCCGCCCAGCGCCGAGCAACTTCTGTACGGCATCATCCAGCTGCAGAAGAAGATCCGCCGCACCAACACCATCGCCAGGTGAGACAGAGATGACCGCAGCCCTGGACAAGCTGGCAGAGCAGGTGGAAGCGCGCTTCAAGGACGCGCTCACCCGCGTGCCTTCCATCGCCGACGAGCTCACCTATGAGGTGGGCGCCGACAAGCTCCTGGAAGTGGCCAGAGCCCTGCGCGACGAGAAGGCCTTCAAGTTCGAGCAGCTCATGGATGTGTGCGGCGTCGACTACCTCGGCCACGGCCAGGACGAGTGGCGCACCGAGTCCGCCACCAAGAGCGGCTTCAGCCGCGGCGTGCGCCGCGGCCTGCCGCAGCCCGCCACGCTGGTGGAGCACCGCTTCGCGGTGGTGTATCACCTGCTGTCCGTGAGCCGCAACGAGCGCATCCGCCTGCGCACCTACTGCAAGGGCAGCGAGCCGCCGCTGGTGGATTCCGTGGTGGGCATCTGGGCCTCCGCCGCCTGGTTCGAGCGCGAAGCCTTCGACATGTACGGCATCCTCTTCGACGGCAACCCGGACCTGCGCCGCCTGCTGACCGATTACGGTTTCGTGGGGCATCCGTTCCGCAAGGACTTCCAGCTGTCCGGCAACGTGGAAGTGAAGTACGACCCGGAGAAGAAGCGGGTGGTGTACCAGCCGGTGAGCATCGCGCCGCGCACCCTGGTGCCGCGCGTGATCCGCCATGATCCGCGCTACGACGAGGCCTTCAAGGAGGTCTCCAAAGATGCCTGAGATCCAGAACCTGACGATGAACTTCGGCCCGCAGCATCCGGCTGCCCACGGCGTGCTGCGCCTGGTGCTGGAGATGGACGGCGAGATCATCACCAAGGCCGATCCGCACATCGGCCTCCTGCACCGCGGCACCGAGAAGCTGGCGGAGAGCAAGCCGTACAACCAGAGCATCGGCTACATGGACCGGCTCGACTACGTGTCCATGATGTGCAACGAGCACGCCTACGTGATGGCCATCGAGCGCCTGCTGGGGCTGGCGCCGCCACCGCGCGCCAAGGCCATCCGCACCATGTTCGACGAGCTCACCCGCATCACCAACCACCTGCTGTGGCTTGGTGCGCACGGCCTCGATATCGGCGCCATGACCGTGTTCCTCTACTGCTTCCGCGAGCGTGAGGACGTGATGGACATGTACGAGGCGGTGTCGGGCGCGCGCATGCACGCGACCTACTACCGCCCGGGTGGCGTGTACCGCGACCTGCCGGAGCGCATGCCGCGCTTCGACGCGTCGCGCTTCCGCAGCAAGCGCGACCTGAAGCGCCTGAACGCGGCGCGCGACGGCTCGCTGCTGGATTTCATCGAGGACTTCGCCGACCGCTTCCCCAAGTGCGTGGACGAGTACGAGACCCTGCTCACCGACAACCGCATCTGGAAACAGCGCACCGTCGGCATCGGCGTGGTGACCCCGGAGCGCGCCTTGCAGCTCGGCTTCACCGGCCCCATGCTGCGCGGTTCCGGCATCGAGTGGGACCTGCGCAAGAAACAGCCCTACGGCATGTACGAGCAGCTGGACTTCGACATCCCGGTGGGCGTGAACGGCGACTGCTACGACCGCTACCTGGTGCGCATCGCCGAGATGCGCCAGTCCGCCAGCATGGTCAAGCAGTGCGTGAAGTGGCTGCGCCAGAATCCCGGCCCGGTGATGCTGGAGGACCACAAGGTGACGCCGCCGACCCGCGAAGAAGCGAAGTCGGACATGGAGTCCCTGATCCATCATTTCAAGTATTTCACCGAGGGCTACTGCGTGCCGGCCGGCGAGGTCTACGCCGCGGTGGAGCACCCCAAGGGCGAGTTCGGCGTGTACATGATCTCGGACGGCGCCAACAAGCCGTTCCGCGTGAAGATCCGTGCCGCCGGCTTCGCGCACCTGTCTGCACTGGACGAGATGGTGCGCGGCCACATGCTTGCGGACCTGGTGGCCATCATCGGCACCCAGGACATCGTGTTCGGAGAGGTGGACCGCTGATGAGCGATTCCGGCGCCAAAGACGGCCTGCTCTCGAAGCACGCGCGTCAGGTCATCGACGAGTGGATCAAGAAGTACCCGGAAGGGCGGCAGCGCTCAGCCGTGTTCGCCGGCTTGCGCGAGGCGCAGCACGAGAACAACGGTTATCTCACCGTGCCGCTGATGGACGCGGTGGCCGAGTACCTCAAGCTCGAGCCCATCAAGGTCTACGAGGTGGCGAGCTTCTACTCCATGTTCGAGACCAAGCCGGTGGGCCGCCACAGCGTCTCGGTGTGCACCAACATCTCCTGCATGCTGCGCGGTGCCGACGGCATCGTGGAGCATCTCGAGAAGAAGCTGGGCATCAAGACCGGCGAGAGCACCAAGGACGGCCGCGTGTATCTCAAGTGCGAGGAGGAGTGCCTGGCCGCCTGTGCCGGCGCTCCCATGATGATGGTGGACCACGTGTACCACGAGAACCTGACGCCCGAGAAAGTCGACAAACTGCTGGAGGAGCTGAAATGACCCAGCTCAACCAGGTGTGCTACCGCACGCTGCAGTTCGACCAGCCCTGGACCTATGCCAACTACCTGAAGGTGGACGGCTACAAGGCCTGGCGCAAGATCCTCAAGGACAAGCCCACTCCCGAAGCCATCGTCGAGGAGATGAAGGCTTCCGGCCTGCGCGGCCGTGGCGGCGCGGGCTTCCCCACCGGCGTGAAGTGGAGCTTCATGCCGAAGGCCCCCACGGGCCCGTCCTACGTGGTGTGCAACTCCGACGAGTCGGAGCCCGGCACCTGCAAGGACCGGGACATCCTGCGCTTCAACCCGCATGCGCTGATCGAGGGCATGGCAATCGCCGGCTACGCCATGCGCTGCAAGACCGGTTACAACTACCTGCGCGGCGAGTTCATGGATGAGCCCTTCGAGCGCTGCGAGCAGGCGCTGAAGGAAGCCTACGCGGAAGGCCTGCTGGGCAAGGACATCCTGGGCTCGGGCGTGGACTTCGACCTCCACAACCACCTCGGCGCCGGCGCATATATATGCGGCGAAGAGACGGCGCTCCTGGAGTCGCTGGAAGGCAAGAAGGGCCAGCCGCGCTTCAAGCCGCCGTTCCCGGCCAACTTCGGCGCCTTCGGCCGCCCGACCACGGTCAACAACACCGAGACCTTCGCTTCCGCCCCCAGCATCATGCTGAACGGCGGCAAGTGGTTCGCCGACCTCGGCAAGCCCGGCAACGGCGGCACCAAGATCTTCTCGGTGTCCGGCCACGTGGCCAAGCCCGGCAACTTCGAGGTGCCGCTCGGCATCCCGTTCCAGGAACTGCTGGCGCTGGCCGGCGGCGTGTGGAAGGGGCACAAGCTGAAGGCGGTGATCCCGGGCGGTTCCTCCGCGCCGGTGCTGCCGGCGGAAGCCATGCTCAACTGCAGCATGGACTTCGACTCGCTGAAGAACGCGGGCTCCATGCTGGGTTCCGGCGCGGTGGTGGTGATGGACGAGACCACCTGCATGGTGAAGATGCTGGAGCGCATCGCGCGCTTCTATTACTCCGAGTCCTGCGGCCAGTGCACGCCGTGCCGCGAGGGCACCGGCTGGATGTACCGCGTCATCAAGCGCATCGAGGACGGACAGGGCCGGCAGGAAGACCTGGACATGCTGGTGGACGTGTCGAAGAAGATCGAAGGCCACACCATCTGCGCCTTCGGCGACGCGGCGGCCTGGCCGGTGCAGAGTTTCATCAAGCACTACCGCCAGGAATTCCAGTACCACATCGACCACGGTTGCTGCATGGTGGGCCCGGGCGCCCGCCGCGTGGCGGCCTGATACAGAGCGGATATGGCAGACGAATTCGTCAACATCGAGCTGGACGGCAAGCCGGTCAAGGCGCGCAAGGGTGAGATGATCATCCAGACCGCGGACCGCGAGGGCGTCTACATCCCGCGCTTCTGCTACCACGAGAAGCTCACGGTGGCGGCCAATTGCCGCATGTGCCTCGTCGAGGCCGAGAAGGCGCCGAAGCCCTTGCCGGCCTGCGCCACGCCGGTGATGGAAGGCATGAAGGTGTTCACGCGTTCGGTGCGGGCCATCGCCGCGCAGCGCGCCACCATGGAGTTCCTGCTCATCAACCACCCTCTGGACTGCCCGATCTGCGACCAGGGCGGCGAGTGCGAGCTGCAGGACCTGGCCATGGGCTACGGCCGCGACATCTCGCGCTACAGCGAGAAGAAGCGCGTGGTGAAGGACGAGGACATCGGCCCGCTGGTGTCCACCGACATGACCCGCTGCATCCACTGCACCCGCTGCGTGCGCTTCGGCCAGGAGATCGCCGGCATCCAGGAGATGGGCGGCACCGGGCGCGGCGAGAACCTGCGCATCGGCACCTACATCGGCAAGGCCGTGGACCACGAGCTCTCCGGCAACATCATCGACCTGTGCCCGGTGGGCGCGCTCAACTCCAAGCCCTTCCGCAACCGCGGCCGCGGCTGGGAGATGACTCAGGTGCCCGGCGTCGCCCCGCACGACTGCGTGGGCTCGAACCTCTTCGCCCACGTGCTGCGCGGCCAGTTCATGCGCGCCGTGCCGAAGGCCGCTGAGGAAGTGAACGAGACCTGGCTCTCGGACCGCGACCGCTTCAGCTATACCGGCGCCCACAGCGAGGAACGCCTCGCCAAACCGATGCTGAAGAAGGGCGGCAAGTGGCAGGAGACCGACTGGGAGACGGCACTCGAAGCCGCCGTGAACGGCCTCAAGGAGACCGTGGACGTGAAGGGCGGGGATAGCGCCGGGGTGCTGGCCTCGCCCAGCTCCACGGTCGAAGAACTCTATCTGCTGCAGAAGCTGGCCCGCGGCCTCGGCATCCCGCACATCGACGTGCGCCTGCGCCAGGCGGACTTCCGCGATGACGCGGCGGAACCGATCTTCCCCTGGCTCGGCCAAGGCGTGCAGGACATCGAGAAGCTGGAGGTCGCGCTGATCGTCGGCTCCAACATCCGCAAGGAGGTGCCGCTCCTGGCGCACCGCCTGCGCAAGGCTGCGCTCAAGGGCGCCGCCGTGATGTTCCTGAACCCGCGCCGCTTCCCGATGCTGTTCCCGGTGCGCGCGTACCTGAACTCCGCCGCCCAGGACATGGTCGACTCGCTGGCCGCGGTGCTGAAGGCCACGGGCAAGCCGGTGCCGGCGTCCTTGAAGGACGTGGTCTCCGGCCAGAAGCCTGCTACCGAACATACCCAGGTCGCTGCCGAACTCGCCAAGGGCGAGCGCAAGACCATCCTGCTGGGGCACCTTGCCTTGAGTCATCCCGCCTTCGCGGACATCCGCGCCCTGGCAGCGGCTCTGGCGGATGCCACCGGCGCCAAGCTCGGCTACATCAGCGAAGGCGCGAACATGGCCGGTGCGTGGCTCGCGGGCGCGGTGCCCATGCGCATGGCCGGCGGCAAGAACATAGACAAGTCCGGCCGCAACGCGGCCGCGATGTTGGCGGAGCCGCGTTCCGCCTACGTGCTGCTCGGTACCGAGCCGGAGCTGGATTGCTGGGATGGCGCCCAGGCCCTGAAGGCCCTGAAGAGCGCCAAGCACGTGGTGGCGATCACCCCGTACGTGACCGAGGCCATGAAGCAGTACGCCAACGTGCTGCTGCCCGCCGGCGCTTACGGCGAGACCTCCGGCACCTACGTGAATGCGGAAGGCCGCTGGCAGAGCTTCGCCGGCGCCGCCCAGCCCTTCGGCGAGTCGCGCCCGGCCTGGAAGGTGCTGCGCGTGATGGGCAACCTCTGCGAGCTCAAGGGCTTCGAGCAGGAGTCCTCCGAGGACGTGCTGAAGGAAGTGAAGGAGGCGGTGGGCGAGGTGCACGCGGACAACAAGTTCGCCGGCAGCCGCAGCCTGACGGCGCCCGTCGTCAGCAAGGGTTTCGTGCGCGTGGGTGAGACGCCCATGTACGCCGTGGATGCACTGGTGCGCCGCGCTGCGCCCTTGCAGCAGACCAAGGATGCGGACGCGCTCTACGCGCGCTTCTCGCCGGAGGACGCCAAGCGCCTCAAGCTGGAGGCCGGCGATGCCGTGAGCCTCAAGTCCAACGGCAACCGCGTGATCCTGCCGGTGAAGTTCGACGACAGCATCGCCGTGGGCGAGGTCTGGGTGCCGGGCGGTCTCACCGCCACCGTGGCGCTCGGCCCCTTGAGCGGTGCGCTCGAAGTGGAGAAGGCCTGATGGATTTCATCCACAGCGCTTGGCTGTTCATCGCCGGCGGCGATAATCCCTCGGCGTTGCAGTTCGTGATCCGCACGGTGATCTACATCGCGTGCATCATGATCCCGCTCATCATCTGCGTGGCGATGCTGACGCTCGCCGAGCGCCGCGTGATCGGCGCCATGCAGGTGCGCATCGGGCCGAACCGCGTCGGCCCCTGGGGCCTGCTACAGCCCTTCGCCGATGTGTTCAAGCTGGTCTTCAAGGAGATCGTGCTCCCGGCCAAGGCCAACCGCTTCATCTTCTTCCTGGCGCCGGTGATCTCCATCGGCACTGCCTTCGCCGCCTGGGCGGTGATCCCGTTCCAGGACGGGGTGATCCTGGCCAACATCAATGCCGGCTTGCTCTATATCTTGGCGCTGACCTCGTTCGGCGTATACGGTGTGATCCTCTCGGGCTGGGCTTCCAATTCCAAATACGCGTTCCTGGGCGCAATGCGCTCGGCGGCGCAGATGGTGGCCTACGAGATCGCCATGGGCTTCGCCCTGGTGGGCGTGCTGATGGTGAGCCAGAGCCTCAACCTCAACGACATCGTGCTGGGCCAGGCGGGCGGAGCAGGGCACTGGTTCCTGTGGCCGTTGCTGCCGCTCTTCATCATCTATTTCATCGCCGGCGTGGCCGAGACCAACCGCGCGCCCTTCGACGTGGCGGAAGGCGAGTCCGAGATCGTGGCGGGCTTCCACGTGGAGTACTCCGGCACTGCCTTCGCGGCGTTCTTCCTGGCGGAATACGCCAACATGATCCTCATCACCGCGCTCGCGAGCATCATGTTCCTGGGCGGCTGGCTCTCGCCGTTCCCGGAGAGCTGGGGCTTCATCGGGCACCCGAGCTTCATCTGGTTCGCGGTGAAGATGTGCTTCTTCCTCTACCTGTACCTGTGGTTCCGCGCCACCTTCCCGCGCTACCGCTATGACCAGATCATGCGGCTCGGCTGGAAGGTGTTCATCCCCATCACCATCGTGTGGCTGGCGCTGTTGGGCGGCGTCATCGTCACCGGCGTGCCGCTCACGGCCTTCGGCGCCTGGACGGTGGCGGCCATGTTCGCGCTGTTGCTGGTGAACTTCTTCGTCAACCGCCGGGTGAAGACGCCATGAAGACCCTGCGCACCTGGATAAAGAGCCTGCTGCTGGCCGAGCTGCTGCAGGGCATGGCACTGACCCTGACCTTCTTCTTCAAGCCGAAGTTCACGATCATGTACCCGGAGGAGAAGACGCCTAAGTCGCCGCGCTACCGCGGCCTGCACGCGCAGCGCCGCTACGCCAACGGCGAGGAACGCTGCATCGCATGCAAGCTCTGCGAGGCGGTGTGCCCGGCGCTGGCCATCACCATCGACTCCGAGATGCGTGCCGACGGCACCCGTCGCACCACGCGCTACGACATCGACCTGTTCAAGTGCATCTACTGCGGCTTCTGCGAGGAAGCCTGCCCGGTGGACGCCATCGTCGAGACCAGCATCACCGAGTTCCATTTCGAGAAGGCCGGCGAGCAGATCATGACCAAGGAGAAGCTCCTGGCCGTGGGCGACAAGTTCGAACCGCAGATCGCCGCCGACCGCGCGGCCGACGCGCGCTACCGCTGAGGACCAAGGCATGGTGCAGGAGATAATCTTCAGCGTGCTGGCGGCCCTGGTGATCGGGTCCGCCCTCGGCGTGATCACCGCCCGCAACCCGGTGCACGCGGTGCTGTTCCTGGTGCTGGCCTTCGTCGGCAGCGCCGGCCTATGGCTGCTGCTGGAAGCCGAGTTCCTCGGCATCGTGCTGGTGTTGGTGTACGTCGGCGCGGTGATGGTGCTGTTCCTGTTCGTGGTGATGATGCTGGACGTGAACGTGGCGAGCCTGCGCGGGGGCCTGGCGCGATACGCGCCCATCGGCGCGCTGGTGGCCATCATCATGGCCGGCGAGATCGGCTACGTGGTGTGGTCGCGCAAGCTCGGCGTCAGCTTCGGCACGCCGCTGGAGCACGGCCCCGACTACAGCAACACCCGTGAGCTGGGCGACATCATCTACACCCAATATGCCTATCCCTTCGAGATCGCCGCGGTGATCCTGCTGGTGGGCATCGTGGCCGCCATCGCGCTCACGCTGCGCCGCCGCGAGAACACCCGCAGCCAGGACCCGTCGAAGCAGGTGCAGGCCAGTCCGGTGGGCCGCGTGCGCCTGGTCAACATGCCGGCCGAGACCGCCAAGCGGCAGGGGAAGTGACATGATCACGCTGTTCCACTTCCTGGCCCTCTCCGGCGCGCTGTTCGCCATCAGCGTCGCGGGCATCTTCCTCAACCGCAAGAACGTGATCCTGCTGCTGATGTGCATCGAGCTGATGCTGCTGGCGGTGAACTTCAACTTCATCGCCTTCTCGCGCTACCTGAACGACGACGCCGGCCAGGTGTTCGTGTTCTTCATCCTGACGGTGGCGGCAGCCGAGGCGGCCATCGGCCTGGCCATCCTGGTGGTGCTGTTCCGTAACCGCCGCAGCATCAACGTCGAAGACCTCGACCGCATGAAGGGCTGACATGGATCTGCAGAGCGTCCTCCTCATCATCGTGCTGGCGCCGCTCCTGGCGGCGGCCGTCACCGGCCTCGGCATGCGCTTCGTGCCGCGCGCCGCCGCGCATTGGCTGACCATCGCCGGCGTGGCCGTGTCGTTCCTGCTCTCGGCCTGGGTGCTGGTGGGGATGATGCAGGGCAGCCTGCAGGATGCGAACCTCAGCGTCTACCAGTGGGGCGTGTCGGACGGGATCAGCTTCCAGATCGGTTTCCTGGTGGACCATCTGACCGCGCTCATGATGGCGGTGGTGACCTTCGTCTCGCTGATGGTGCACATCTACACCGTCGGCTACATGGCGGAAGACCCGGGCTACAAGCGCTTCTTCGCCTACATCTCGCTGTTCACCTTCTCGATGCTGATGCTGGTGACCGCCAACAACTTCCTGCAGCTGTTCTTCGGCTGGGAGGCGGTGGGCCTGGTCTCCTACCTGCTGATCGGCTTCTGGTACACGCGCTCCACGGCCATCTACGCCAACCTCAAGGCGTTCCTGGTTAACCGCGTCGGCGACTTCGGCTTCCTGCTCGGCATCGCGCTGGTGCTGTACTACACAGGTAGCCTGGATTACGCGACGGTGTTCGCCGCGGCGCCGCAGCTGGCGGGGCAGAGCATCGAGCTGTTCCACGGCCACGCCTGGGCCGCGCCCACCGTGATCTGCATCCTCTTGTTCGTGGGCGCCATGGGCAAGTCCGCCCAGGTGCCGCTGCACGTGTGGTTGCCGGACTCCATGGAAGGCCCGACCCCCATCTCGGCGCTGATCCATGCCGCCACCATGGTGACCGCGGGCATCTTCATGGTGTCGCGCATGTCGCCGCTGTTCGAGCTCTCCGACACCGCGCTCTCGGTGGTGATGGTGATCGGCGCCACCACCGCATTCTTCATGGGCCTCATCGGCATCGTGAACAACGACATCAAGCGGGTGGTGGCCTACTCGACGCTCTCGCAGCTGGGCTACATGGTCACCGCGCTGGGCGTGTCCGCCTACGGCGCCGGCATGTTCCACCTCATGACCCACGCCTTCTTCAAGGCGCTGCTGTTCCTGGCGGCGGGTTCCGTGATCATGGCTATGCACCATGAGCAGGACATGCGCTACATGGGCGGCCTGCGGAAGTACCTGCCCATCACCTACTGGACCTGCCTGGTCGGTTCCCTGGCGCTGATCGCATTTCCAGGGTTTTCCGGCTTCTTCTCCAAGGACACCATCATCGACGCGGTGGGCCATTCCACCCGCACCGGCGCCACTTATGCCTACTGGTGCGTGCTGCTGGGCGCCTTCGTCACCGCGCTGTACAGCTTCCGCATGTTCTTCATGACCTTCCACGGGAAGGAGCGCTTCAAGGTGGTGAAGCAGCACCATGATGGCCATGACGAGGACCACGATCACGGCCATCACCAGCCCGGCGTGCTGGCGCATGCGCCCCACGAGTCACCCTGGGTGGTGACGGTGCCGCTGATCCTGCTGGCCATCCCCTCGGTGATCATCGGCTGGCTGACGGTGGAGCCCTTGCTGTACGGCGGTTGGCTCTCGGACGCCATCCACGTGGCTTCGAACAACGACGTGCTGGCCAAGCTGGGTGAGGAGTTCGGCAGCCCGCTGCATGCGGTGTTGGCGAGCCTGCTCTCGCCGACCCTGTACCTGGCCGGCGCCGGTGTGGCCGTGGCCTGGTTCCTCTACATCTTCCGCCCGGACCTGCCGGCGGTGATCGCGCAGCGCAGCAAGCCCGTCTATGACCTGCTGGTGAACAAGTTCTACTTCGACGAGGTGTTCTACTTCGTGTTCGCCGGCGGCAGCCGCGCCCTGGGCAACCTGTTCTGGAAGATCGGCGACTCGCTGCTCATCGATACCGTGGCCATCAACGGCACCGCCAACGGTATCGGCCGCCTCGCGACCGTGCTTCGCCGCGGCCAGTCCGGTTATCTCTATCACTATGCCTTCGCCATGATCATCGGACTCTGCGTCCTGTTGGCCTGGCTCATAACGCGATGATGGGAAAACAATAAGATGACCGGTCATTTCCCCATCCTGAGTCTGCTGCTGTGGCTGCCTATCCTGGGCGGTTGCCTGGTGCTGCTGGCGGGCCGCGTCGCGCCCCAGACGGTGCGTTGGCTGTCGCTGTTCGTGGCGGTGCTGGTGTTCGCCGTGAGCGTGCCGCTCTGGACCCAGTTCGACCCCACCACCGCGGCCATGCAGTTCACCGAGAAACTGCCCTGGATCAGCACCTTCAACGTGTACTACGCCCTGGGTGTGGACGGCATCGCCATGCCGCTGATCCTGCTCACCACCTTCGTCACGGTGCTGGTGGTGATCGCGGGCTGGGAAGTGATCCAGTACAAGACCGCCCAATACATGGCGGCGTTCCTGGTTCTGGAGGGCCTGATGAACGGCGTGTTCTCGTCCATGGACGGGATGCTGTTCTACGTACTGTGGGAGGCCATGCTCATCCCGATGTTCCTCATCATCGGCGTGTGGGGCGGGCCGCGGCGCGTGTACGCGACCCTCAAGTTCTTCCTCTATACCTTCCTCGGCTCCGTGTTCATGCTGGTGGCCATCATCTACATGTACCTGAAGGCGGGGAGCTTCGACATCCAGGGCTTCCAGGCCCTGCAACTCGGCCTGCAGCCGCAGATATTCATCTTCATCGCCTTCCTGCTGGCCTTCGCGGTGAAGGTGCCCATGTGGCCGGTACATACCTGGCTGCCGGATGCGCACGTGGAAGCGCCCACCGGCGGTTCGGTGATCCTGGCGGCCATCATGCTGAAGATGGGTGGCTACGGTTTCCTGCGCTTCAGCCTGCCCATCACCCCGGACGCGAGCCACGCGCTCACCTGGCTGGTGATCGGCCTGTCGCTGACGGCGGTGGTGTACATCGGCTTCGTCGCCATCGTGCAGACCGACATGAAGAAGCTGGTGGCGTACTCCTCGGTCGCGCACATGGGCTTCGTGACCCTGGGCTTCTTCCTGCTGTTCGCCATCTTCGAACGCACCGGCAGCCTAAACGGCGCGGTGATGGGCGTGGAGGGCGGCATGATGCAGATGATCTCCCACGGCTTCATCTCCGGCGCCATGTTCCTCTGCGTGGGCGTGCTCTACGACCGCATGCACACCCGCGACATCGGCGCCTACGGCGGCGTCATCAACGTGATGCCGGCCTTCGCCTTCTTCATGGTGCTGTTCGCCATGGCCAACTGCGGCCTGCCGGGCACTTCCGGATTCGTGGGTGAGTGGATGGTGATCCTGGCGGCCATGCGCGCCAATTTCTGGATCGCCTTCCTGGCGGCCTTCACCCTGTTCCTGGGCGCGGCCTACTCGCTGTGGCTGGTGAAGCGCGTCATCTACGGCAACATCGGCAACGACCACGTGCGCGAGATGAAGGACATCAACCAGCGCGAGTTCCTGATCCTGGGCCTGTGCGCCGTGCCGGTGATCCTCATCGGCATCTGGCCCGCGCCGCTGCTGGACGTGATGCATGCCACGGTGGCCAACCTGGTGCACCAGGTAGCCCAGTCCAAACTGACAGGCGCGATCCCATGAGCTTCGAGATACCGCAGTTCCTGCCCGCCGTCCCCGAGCTGTTCCTGCTCGGCATGATCTGCTTCATCCTGGTGGTGGACGTGTTCCTGTCCGATACCCACCGCCTGGTGACCTACTGGCTGTCGCTGGCCAGCATCGCCGGCACCGCCTGGCTGACGGTGGCGGTGGCGCAGCAGGGCAGCCTGCTGACCTTCGGCGGCATGTTCGTCAACGATGCCATGGGCAACGTGCTGAAGCTCTGCACCTACCTGACGGTGGCGGTGGTGTTCATCTATTCCCGCGATTACCTGCGGGACCGCGGCCTGTTCAAGGGCGAGTTCTACGTGCTGGGCCTGATGGTATTGCTCGGTATGATGATCATGATCTCAGCCCACAACATGTTGGTGGTGTACCTGGGGTTGGAACTCAACTCGCTCTCGCTCTACGCCATGGTGGCCTTGGACCGGGAATCCCCGGTGGCC
>DASXYJ010000316.1:0-4290 GCA_036502565.1 Gammaproteobacteria bacterium | reverse complement strand
GCAACGGCGTGCTGCTGGCGCGCAACTTCGAACCGGAAGCGGTGACCCTGGACAAGCCCTTCACCATCTACGCGGCGCTGCGCAAGTGGCGCGCCAACGAGAGCAACGTGACGGTGGTGCCGGACCTGACCCAGGTGGCGGGCATCACCACCCGCTTCGTCAGCCCGGCCCAGCCCGAGGAGTTCGCGGACGCCTACCAGGAAGGGCCCACGGCGAACGTGAAGACCCTGTACCACGTGGTGCGTCTGCTGTGGGACACCGAGCAGGAGGAGCTGGCGGACCATGAGCTGATCCCCATCGCGCGCCTGGTACGCGACGGCGACAGCATCAAGCCGGCGCCGGACTTCATCCCGCCGGTGCTGGGACTGGAAGGCTCGGCCGAGCTCTACAAGCTGGTGCGGGACATACGCGACGAGCTCACCAGCCGCGCCTTGCAGATCGAGGTGTACAAGACCCCGGTGCACGGCGAGTCCGACTTCGACCCGGCGCTGATGCGCTACAAGCTGGCACTGCGCACCATGGCGCGCTACGTGCCGATGCTGATGCACTACAGCGAGACGCCTTCGGTACACCCCTGGGAGCTGTACGGCGCGCTGCGCAGCTTCGCGGGCGAACTCAGCACCTTCGGCATGCGCCTGAACCTGCTGGGCGAGGACGCCCAGGGCAACCGCCAGATACCGGCCTACGACCACCAACGCCTGGGGCACTGCTTCGAGCGGCTGCGCCGATTGATCGTCGAGCTGATGAACGAGATCACCATCGCTCCGCAGTTCAAGGTGGACATGGGCTTCGACGGCACCTGCCACACGGCCATGATCCCGCCGCGCTTCCTGGACGAGCCGAACGACTATTACCTGGTGTTCAACATGAACTCGTCCATCGAACAGCACATGGACTCCATCACCACCGCCGCCAAGCTCGGCGCGCGCAACACGGTGGAGTCGCTGGTGGAGCGCTCGCTGCCGGGCATCGGCTTCCGCTACATGCAGGTGCCGCCGCCGGGCCTGCCGCGCCGCTCCAACACGTACTACATGCGCATCGATACCCGCGACAGCCAGTGGCCGGACGTGGAGCGCAGCCGCGAGCTGGGCTTCGTCTGGAAGGATGCACCGGAGGACCTGCGCATGGAGCTGGTGGTGATGAGGAGATGAGCGCATGCGGCTGATCGACTGCTACGCCGAGACCCTGATCCGGCTGCACGGCCGTTTCGCCGAGGGCGCTGACCTCGGGGGGCTGGTGTACGACACCTTCCGCGCCGAGGTCGCCGCCAAGCTCAAGGCCTGCGACCGCGCTGCCCAGGAGGCGGGTCTGAGCGAGCGCGCCCGCGACGCGGCGCGCTTCGCCGCGGTGGCGTGGGTGGACGAACTGGTGCTGGTGTCGGCCTGGACCGAGAAGCCGCGCTGGCAGCAGATGCCGCTGCAACGCGAGTACTACCGCACCACCAACGCCGGCGCCGAGTTCTACACGCGCCTGGAGACGCTGGGCGAGGACGAGTCGGGCCGCGCGGCCCGCGAGCTCTATTACTTCTGCATGGCGCTGGGTTTCCGCGGCCGCTACTTCGGCGACCGCCGCTTCGCCGAGTTCACCGAGGTGAAGCGCGCCAGCCTCAAGCTCCTGTTGCCGGACGGCAACCTGGACCTGCAGGCGGTGACGCTGTTCCCGGAGGCCTACACCAACGGCAACCGCGGCCGCCCCGGCCTCGGCGGGCGCTGGAACGTGCTGCCCTGGGTGTTCGCCGCGCCGGTGGCGGCGCTGATCCTGCTGCTGCTCATCTACCACCAACTCATCGCCGAGACCCTCTCGGGCATCCAGGCATTCGTCAGGTGAACGACCCCCGATGCTGAAATCCATACTCAAATTCCTGCTCTGGGTGCTGGTCATCGCGCTGGTGTGCGGTGCCGTCATCGGCTGGTTCCTGTGGACCGGCAAGCCGCTGGCGGACGCGCTGCTGGTGCTGGCGGCGCTGGCGATCCTGGTGGTGCTGTTCCTGGTGATCCGGCGCGTGATCATCCGGCATCGCGCCAAGAAGCAGGTGCAGAAGCTCATCAGCGAGGAGAAGGTGCGGCGCGAGGGCGGCCTCGACTGGTCGCCGCGCGCGCTGCGCCGTGACCTCAAGTCCCGCTGGCAGGGCGGCATCCGCGCCCTCAAGCGTTCGCGGCTGCGCCTCTTGGGCGACCCGATGTACGTGCTGCCCTGGTACGTGGTCATGGGCCGCTCCAGCTCCGGCAAGAGCACCGCGGTCAAGAACGCCTATCTGCTGTCGCCGGTGCTGGACCTGCCGGAGAAGCAAGCGGGTTCCACCCGCAACCTGGACTGGTGGCTGTACGAGGAAGCCGTCGTCATCGACACCGCCGGCCGCTATGCGGTGCCGGACGATCCGGCCCGCGACCGCAACGAGTGGGACGTGCTCATGGCGCTGCTGTCGCGGCGCAAGCAGAAGGAGCCGCTCAACGGCATCCTGGTGGTGGTGGGCGCGGACCGGCTGCTGAACGCCGGCGCCGACGAGCTGCTGGAGGAGGGCCGCCAGGTGCGCGCCAGCCTCGGCCACCTCATGAACACCCTGGCGGTGCAGGTGCCGGTGTACCTGCTGGTCACCAAGTGCGACCTGATCGAGGGTTTCACGCAGTTCTGCGAGGCCTTGCCGGAGGAGAGCTGGCAGCAGGTGATGGGCGCGCTCAACGACCAGCGCGGCGCCGACGTGCTGCCGGCCCTGGACGCCTGCCTGGAGAAGCTCAACACCCGCTTGAAGGACCTGCGCCTGCTGCTGGTGGAACGCAGCAAGACGCCTTCCGTGGAGATGATGTTCTTCCCGGATGCCCTATATAAGCTGCGCGACGGCCTGCGCCATTTCGCCGACGGCACCCTGCGCGGCAGCCCCTATCTCGAGACGCCGCATTTCCGCGGCCTGTTCCTGTCCTCCAGCCAGCAGGCCCTGGGCGGCGTGCAGGGCTCCGGTCTCAAGGACCGCGGCCTGTTCCTGCACGACCTCTTCACCAAGGTGATGCCCGCGGACCGCAGCCTGCTGGTGACCCTGCCGGCCGCGGAACGCCTGCGCCGCTCGCTGCACCGCTACTGGCTCGGCATCGCGGGCGGACTGCTGGTGGCTGCCGGCCTGGTGACGAGTTTCCTGTTCCTGCACGACTACGGCGCGCTGCACAGCATCAGCCGCGACCAGCGCCCGGTGCTGTACTCGAAGACCGACGTGAACCAGCAGGTGACGGCGCTGGCGCAGGTGGATGCCACCCTCAACGCCCTGGACGAGGCCCATGACGGATGGCTGTTCCCCTGGTACGCCGGGGTGATGCCGTCGCAGCTGGACGGCATCAGCAGCGACTTCCAGGCGCACTTCCAGGAAGGGCTGCTGAAGGACATGGACCGCCGTCTCAAGGAACGCCTGGAGCTCATCAGCCCCGGCGATCCCGCCATCCAGGTGCTGGCCGAGGGCCTGGCGCGGCGCAGCCTGATCCTGCAGGCGCGCATCGCCGACGCGGATGCCGCGGACCTGCACCAGCTGGCACCGGTGCCCACCACCTATTGGAAGGAACTGCAGCCGGAGCTCACCGACCAGGGCGGCGACGAGCTGCAGCTGCTCTACGCCGAATACGAGTCGCGCGTGGACTACGACGAGGACCTGCAGAAGGAGCAGGCCTTCGTCGGCAGCGCGCTGGTGGAACTGCTGCGCAAGACCTCCGGCGACTACACCTGGCTCCTGAACCTGGCCAACCACGCGCCGGACCTGAAGCCGGTGGCGCTGGAGGACTTCTGGCCCGGCACCCGGCCGCTGGCGGATCCGCCGCAGGTGCTGCCGGCCTACACCGCCGACGGCTTCAAGATCATCAAGGGCTTCACCGACGAGCTGCAGCAGGCCACCGGCGGCGGCGACACCGGCCCGGTGGCGGACTACATGGAGCGTTTCTACGACTACTACCAGGATGCCTACGTGGATGCCTGGAAGCAGTTCGCCGACCGCTTCGACGAGGGCACCGCGACCCTGGCGGACCGCTCGCAGTGGCTGTCGGTGGTGGGCAACCTGGGCGAGTCGGATCCCTACTTCAAGCTGCTGGACCGCATGCACGAGGAGTTCGCGCCCCTCGACGAGGATGCGGCGGACCTCAAGACCTCGGTGGACTACTACCACGAGGTGGCCACCTACGCGCCGGCTTCCGCCACCGCGGTGGCGGCGAAGAAATCCGGCGGCTTCGGCAAGGCCCTGGCGGGCTACGGTGTCGGCATCATCTCCGGCCTCAGCAAGGAGGCCAAGGAGCTCAACACCCAGGTCAAGGCCATCCA
>DASXYJ010000315.1:0-9722 GCA_036502565.1 Gammaproteobacteria bacterium | reverse complement strand
CTATGCGGGCGAGCCTTGGGCTACCCAAGCGCGGCTGAAGCAGATCATGGACAGCCAGTACGCCCCCAAGCCGGACGGCCTCTCCGGCAACGATGACCTGGGGCAGATGTCTGCCTGGTACGTGTTCACGGCCTTAGGGTTCTATCCGGTGGCGCCCGCCAGCAACCAATACGTGATCGGCCGGCCCTTCGTCGACAAGGCGGTGCTGACGCTGCCCAACGGCAAGAAGTTCACGGTGCTGGCGCAGGGCCTGAGCGATGACCATCCCTATGTGGGCAAGGTGACCCTGGATGGCAAACCCCTGGAGCGCAGCTACCTCACCCACCAGGAGATCATGGCGGGCGGCGTGCTCAAGTTCACCATGCAGGCCGGCCCCAACAAGCACTGGGCCACGGGGCCGGAGAGCCGGCCCTATTCCATGAGCGAGTATTGAGCCGGGATCAGGAGCGCGCGGCGGGAGCGCGGGTGGGAGCAGGCGGCAGCAGGTAGCCGTAGTCGAACAGGTCCTGGCAGCTGTTGCAGCCGAAGTCCACGAACTTGCCCGGCGCCACCTCGATCTGGCCGGTGCCGGCGGCGTTCACGGTGTAGAGGAACTTCTGGTCCTGGTACTGCAGGTGCCCCTGCACCTCGCAGGGCGACCATTGGTAGGCCTTCTTCACGGCCTCGGCATCCATCACCGCGGCCTTGCGGAAGAAGCTCTTCACCTGGTTCTCGGTGAGGCTGAAGCCGCGGCACATGTCCGCTTCGTGGGGCTTGTCCGTGGCCACGATCACGCTGTCATGCTCCACCACCTTGCCGGCGCTGAGCAGCTGCGCCACGGTGACTTCCGCGGCCGAGGCGGCGGCGCCGGCCAGCAGCAAGCTCAGCAGCGCCAGGTGCCTCAACTGCGCATCCCCACGCCCCGGTTCAGCAGGAACAGGGCGAACAGGTACAGGCCCACCAGGAACAGCAGGATGATGGCGAAGGCGGTGTAGATGCCTATGTCCGACTGGCCGAGGATGCCGTAGCGGAACGCGTTCACCATGTAGAGGATGGGGTTGAAGCGCGACACCGCCTTCAGGCCATCCGGCAGCATGTTGATGGAGTAGAACACGCCGCCCAGGTAGGTGAGCGGGGTCAACACGAAGGTCGGGATGATGGTCACGTCGTCGAACTTCTTGGCATACACGGCGTTGATGAGTCCGCCCAGGGCGAACACCACCGAGGTGAGCAGCACCACCGTCAGCGTGACCAGGGGATGCTCCAGGTGCATGTCCGTGAAGAACAGCGCCACCAGCATCACCAGGAAACCCACCAGCAGGCCGCGCAGCACGCCGCCGGTGACGTAGCCCATGATGATGTAGCTGTTGGGCAGCGGCGAGACCATCAGCTCCTCGATGTGGCGACCGAACTTGGCGCCGAAGAACGAGGACACCACGTTGGCGTAGGCGCTGGTGATGACCTGCATCATGATGAGGCCGGGCGCGATGTAGTCGATGTAGCTGTAACCGCCCATGGCGCCGACGCGGTTGCCGATGAGCCGGCCGAAGATGATGAAGTACAGGGTCGCGGTGATCACCGGCGGCACCAGTGTCTGCACCCAGATGCGCAGCACCCGCTTCATCTCGCGCATCACGATGGTGTTGAAGCCGATGAGGTTGTAGCGCAGGCGGCTCATGCAGCGGCTCCCTTGCGCTCGGTGAGCTTGATGAACAGCTCCTCGAGGCGGTTGGCCTTGTTGCGCATGGAGAGCACCTGCACGCCGGCCTTGGAGAGGCTGGCGAACAGCGCGTTGATGTCCTGTTCCTTGCTCACTTCCACTTCCAGGGTCACGTCGTCCACCCGGGTCACCGCATAACCTTCCACCTTGGGCAGGGTCTGCAACGGGTTGCGCAGGTTCAGCACGAAGGTCTCGGTGTGCAGCCGGGCCAGCAGCTCGTTGGTCGAGCCCTGCACCACGATGCTGCCCTGGTCGATGATGGCCACGCGGCGGCAGAGGTTCTCCGCCTCTTCCAGGTAGTGGGTGGTGAGGATGATGCTGATGCCATCCTTGTTGATCTGGCGCAGGAACTCCCACATGGAGCGGCGGATCTCGATATCCACGCCGGCGGTGGGTTCGTCCAGGATCAAGAGCTTCGGTTCGTGCACCAGGGCGCGGGCGATCATCAGCCGGCGCTTCATGCCGCCGGACAGGGTGCGCGACATGGCCTCGCGCTTCTCCCACAGCGACAGCTGCTTCAGGTATTTCTCGGCGCGTTCGCGGGCCAGCTTGCGCGGGATCCCGTAGAAGCCCGCTTGGTTCACCACGATGTCGAAGACCTTCTCGAACTGGTTGAAGTTGAGTTCCTGCGGCACCAAGCCGATGCAGGACTTGGCGGCCTCGAGTTCGGTGTCGATGTCGTGGCCGAACACCGTGACCGTCCCGGAAGTCTTGGTGACCAGCGAGGTGACGATGCCGATGCTGGTGGTCTTGCCGGCGCCGTTGGGGCCGAGCAGGGCGCAGAACTCGCCTTCCTCCACCTCGAAGTCGATGCCCTTGAGGGCCTGCACGCCGTTGCCGTAGGTCTTGACCAGCTTCTGGATGGAGAGGGCTTTCATGCGTCTGCGGGGATGGCGGAGGATCCGCGAGGGGGCGAAATCATAGCACGGGCTGCCCGAAGCAGACTTTGGGCAGGGGTGCCCCACGGAAGCCCCGCGCATGGACAGGCAAGAAAAAGCCCGCGGTATCGCTACCGCGGGCTTTGGATCAAATCGATTCGATCCTAGGTGGTTACCCGAGGGTTAGTTCGGGTGCTTCATGCAGAACTGGAACGTGCCGCTGCCGGAGTAGGCATAGATGTCCCACTCGTAGAAGCCGGCCGTGCCGCTGTAGTTGATGGTCTCGTTGTCGGTGGTGCCGGTGGAGCTCTTCACCACGCGCCAGGACGAACCATTCCACTTGTACAGGTACAGGTCGTAATCCTTGCCGGCGGGGCCGGTGAGGATGCCGGACTGGGTGCCCGTCACGGTGGTCTGGTAGTAGGTGCCGTTCGGCTCGAACACGTCGTTGCCCTGCGTGATGCTGCCGCTGAAGCTGGTGTAACCAGCCGCACAGCTGCCTGCCGCAGTCACGGTCTCGCTCTCGGTGGCGGTGTTGGACGTGCCGCCGCCGTTGCTGGCGTGGAACGTGAACGAGTCGCTACCCGAGAAGCCGCTGGCGGGCGTGTAGGTGAAGGCGCCGGTGGAGGCGGTCACGCTCACGGTACCGTGGGCCGGATTGGTCACGACCGCGAAGCTCAGCGGAGCGGTGCCCGTAGCCGAGAGCGTGCCGTTCACGGCCGTGCCCGCAGTGGTGGTCACCGAGCCGTTGTTGGCGACCGGCGGGTTCACCGTGGTCGAGTTCACCGTCTCGCTCTCCGTCGCCGTGTTGGACACGGTGCCGGTCACGTTGTCGGTGGCCTTGAAGGTGAACGAATCGCTGCCGGTGTAACCCGAGGCCGGAGTGTAGGTGAAGGCGCCGCTGGAGGCGGTCACGCTCACGCTGCCGTGGGCCGGGCTGGTCACGACCGCGAAGGTCATGGCGTTGCCCGCCGAGTCGGTAGCCGACAGGTTGCCGTTCACCGGCGTGTTCTGGTTGGTGGTCACAGAACCGTTGTTGGCCGTCACCGTCACTGTGCCGCCATGACTCACGATGGAGTGCGAGATGGCGCAGTTGTTGGTGTCGTTGGACCAGCTGGCCTGCTCCGTGAAGGTGCCCGTGCCCATGGACACGTTGGCAGCACCACCGGACTGGCCAGCGGCGATCCAGGCGCACTCGTCGGAGTTCTCTTCGCCGGAGTTGGCGGTCCAGCCGCCGGCCGGGAACTGATCCGACATCGTCTCGTGCCACTCATGGCCGAGCGTCATGGTCCAGCCGTCCAGGGTACCGGGGCTGTTCACGAAGCCCACGCCGCAGCCGGCGCCGGAGTCCATGTTGTAGGGCTGGTTGCTGAACGCCAGGTCGCCCGCCGAGGAAGTGGCCGCGCCGCCCGTGAGGGTGGTGTCGCCGTTCCAGTCGTGCCACGCGCAGTACTGGCCCTGATAGCTGTCAGGGTTGGTGCCGTGCGGGGACAGGATCACGTAGTAGGCGTTGCGGTTGGAGGCGGGGGTGGTGTTGCCGAAGTGCGCAGCCGCCTTGATGGCTTCCAGCGCGAGCTGGTGGCCGCTGGCCGCGGCCGGTGACGCCACCGTGTTGTCTTCCCACACGCCGGCGAGCACGCCGCCCGACTGGTAGGGGACGAAGCTCGAGGCCGGGGTGCTGGTCGGGCAAGTCTGGGTGCCCGAGGCCACGCCCTGGCACCACTGCGTCAAGTCAGCGGACCAGAGTTCGCCGCCGCCGATGCCCTTGAACATCTGCTGTGCGACCGGCGCTCCGCCATCCGGGTCACCGGAGAAGGTCGCGTTGCCGTTCGAATCGGTGCCCTGGGTGCCCCACTGGCTGCCATAGAACACCAGGTAGACCTTGACCTTGGCGTTCATGACGCCGACGTTGCCCTGGTTGCTGCTGTTGGTGCCGCCACGGTAGAACAGGGTGTTGGCGCTGGTGGCGGTGTTGCTACGACCCGCGCGGCCATGGGCCACTTCCCATTCCGTCATCTTCTGGTGGAGCGCGAGGTTAGGGATCACGCCGTGACGGTAAGGATGGTTGTAGGCAGGCGAATAGGGATTCTGCATGCCTTTGCCGTCGGCATGCTGCAAGCCGTCTTGCAATTGGTTTACCGGCGCGTGCAGGCCGCCGGCCCAGCTGGCTACAGCCGTGAGGCCGAACGCCAGACCAGCCGCTGTCAACATAGAACTCTTCATAAGACCCCCGAGTTGGTGGTGCGCCGGCGCCCAGTCGCCCGTTTTCCGGCGGGCGGCGGAGTCACAAGCGGCGCGTACTTCATAAAGACCCCACCGGGGGTGTGCCCTGATCGGACACACAAGACCCCTGCCGCCCTGACGCCTGGATGCGCGACGGGGTGGATAAGCGGAGCCATGTAATAGCCATCGACCCTTCCTTAGGTCTTCCTGACGGCTGCCTGGAAACCCATCCTGGGTATTCGGCCACGCATGAATATAGACAAAAGCCCCTGATTTCCCAGGGGTTTTTGACAGAATACTCGACGAATTGAATTCGGCGAAAATGCGCTTTGTTTCGCGAATCTGCGGCGGCCGAAGAAGCGTATCCATCATGGGCACATGGCCGAAGCGAGGGTCCAAATGAAGGCGTTTCTCAAAATTTTATTCGGCGCTATCTTCGTGGTGATGGTCTGGATCAATCTGGAGGCGGCACGACAGATGAATATCCTGGCTTCCTTCCCGCTGTTCGGCGCCAACCCCTGGGCGGTGGCGACCCTGTACGATGCCTACTGCGGCTTCCTCACCTTCTACGTGTGGGTGGCTTACAAGGAGCGGGCCCTGTGGGCCAGGGGGCTGTGGTTCGTGCTGGTGATGGGCCTGGGGAACGTGGCGATGTCCGCCTACGTGCTGAAAGAACTCTTCAAACTCAAACCCGGGGAGCCCGCGTGGAAGGTGCTGCAAAACCGCGCCGCGTGAACCGCCTGCGCGACAACAAGCTCACGCGCCACGTCGTCGAGCTGCTGAAGCAGGGCATCACGCCCCACAAGATCGCGCTGGCCGTGGTCCTGGGCGCCCTGCTCGGCATGGCGCCGGTGCTGGGCACCACCATCGTTTCCTGCACGCTGGCGGCGTTGGCCTTCCGGCTCAACCTGGTGCTGATCCAGATCGTGAACAACCTGGTCTACCCGCTGCAGCTGCTGCTGCTGATCCCCTTCGTGCAGGCGGGGCAGTGGCTGTTCCGCCAGCCACCCCTGCCGCTCTCCGTCGGCCAGATCGTGGACATGTTCAAGCACGACTTCTGGGGCAGCGTGGTGGCGCTGTGGAGCTACACCTGGCACGGCGCCGTGGCCTGGCTGGTGTTCTCAGCCATCGCCGGGCCCGTCACCTATGCACTCGTCTATTTCCCCGCTCGCCGCGCCTTGCGCCACCAGCAGCCTGTCATTTGAGATATTTGGCGTACCAGTCGAGCCAGCGCTGATACCGGTCGGCGATGTAGCTCGGCCGCGTGAAGCCGTGGAACTGCTCGGGATAGATGACCAGTTCCGTGGCCAGGCCCAAGGCCTGTTCGGCCTGATACATCTGCTCCTGGTTCAGCAGTGTCACGTTGAAATCCCGGGTGCCGCCCATGAACAGCGTCGGCGTCTTGATCTTGTCCGCGTGGTAGAAGGGATAAGACACTTTCATCCAGGTGTCGAGATGCTCCCAGGGCAGGCCCAGCTCGTTCTCGTAGTCGCGGATGTACTGGTCAGTGCCGAAGCCCGCCAGGATGTTGGAGATGGAGGCGCCGCTCACCGCCGCCTTGAAGCGGGTGTCGCTGGCGATGAGATAATTGGTCAGCATGCCGCCGTAGCTCCAGCCGCCTACGCCAAGGTGGTCCGGATCGGCGATGCCGCGCTTCACCATCTCGTCCATGGCGGCATGCACGTCTTCCACGTCTTTGCCGCCCCAGCTCGCATAGATCCCCAGGGCATAGGCGGTGCCGCGGCCGGTGGAACCGCGGTAGTTGGTGGCCACCACCGCGTAGCCGTTGGCGGCGAAGAGCTGGTGGTTGAAGTCGAAGCGCGCCTCGCTCTGGGACTGGGGACCGCCGTGGTTGAAGGAGAGCGTGGGGTAACGCTGGCCCTTCACGTAGCCCACGGGGTAAGTGAGGAAGCCGTGCACCTCGGTGCCATCGGCACTCTTGGCGCTGAACTCCTCCTCGTCAGCAAGTTGGATATCCTTCAGGAAAGCCTCGTTCTGCTTCGAGAGCGCACGGCGCTTGCCGCCATCCCAGGCATAGACCTCCAGCGGCGTCTTCGATGAGGTCCACAGCAGCGCCACATGGCCCGCGGCCGCCTCGTAGCCATCGACAGTGCCCTCCCTGGGCGTGAGTTCCCTGATGGCGCCGCTGGCGGCATCCACCTGGGCGATCACCGCGTGGCGGTCCTGCTCCAAGCGCACCAGCAGGCTCTTGCCGTCCCGGTTCCAATGCGGCTGATAGAGGTTGCGGTCGAGCTTCGCTGTGAGAACTTTAGGTTCGCCGCCGGCAGCGGGGATCAGCGCCAGGGAATTGCTGGCGTATTCGATCTGCTTGATGGGGCCGCCGTGCAGGTAGGCGATCCATTTGCCGTCCGGGCTCCAGGCCGGATAGGACTCCCAGTCCGGGTTGCCGTCGGCTTCCGGCGTGTGGGTCAGCTGGCGCTCCTTGGCGCCGGCCTTGGCATCGATCACGTAGATGTCCCAGTCGTCGCTGCGATCCGGGTCAGCGCCGCGCTTGGTGACGAAGGCGATCTGCCTGCCGTCGGGGGAGAAGGCCGGCAGGTACTCGTCGTGGTCGCCTGCAGTGAGCTGCTCCGGTTCACCGCCGCTGATGTCCAGCAGGAACAGGTGCGAGCGCTCGGCCGTGAGGTAGCCGGCGATATCTTCCTTGAACTGGTAGCGGCTGATGACGATGGGCGGCTTGGCCTTGTCCTTATCCTTGTCGTCGTCCGCCGGATCCGGGTCATGTACCTGGAGAGCCAGATGCTTGCCGTCCGGGCTCCAGGCGTAGTCCTCCACCTCGCCCTTGATGTGGGTCACCTGCCGGGCCTCGCCGCCGGTGAGGTCGAGGATCCAGAGCTGGTCGCCCTTGTCCTCGTCGCCGCGGCCGGAGAGGAAGGCCAGCTGCTTGCCGTCCGGGCTGAAATGCGGGGTGAACTGGCTCTTCTCGCCGTAGGTGATGGCGCGGTTCACGGAGCCGTCCCACTTCGCCAGCCACAGGTTGGTGGCGCGCTTGTCCTTGTCGAGGTCGATGCTGCGCACCGAGTACACCACCCACTGGCCGTCAGGTGAGATCGCCAGGTTGCCCACGTCGTGGAGCGCGGCGAAGTCCTTGGGCTGCAACGTCCGTGGCTTCGT
This sequence comes from Gammaproteobacteria bacterium, assembly GCA_036502565.1. GTDB lineage: Bacteria > Pseudomonadota > Gammaproteobacteria > Natronospirales > REEB76 > DASUBN01. Next base: position 1,787 of record DASXYJ010000315.1, on the reverse strand, counting down.
GGGCGGGTCGCCCGCGGCGAAGGCGCCGCTGCTGAGAACCAAGGCGAGTATGGCGAACGAGACTGTGCGCATGATCCCTCTCCCCTGTGAAGATTCTGAAGATGCTCCAGGCCACCCGCGGTGGCGGTCTAATCTACCGGCGGCCCCGGAGACTGCTTGGTGAAATCCGCTTGGGTCGGTTCCCGGGTCAGGCGGTACACGCCTTCGCGCACGATGCGCTTCAGCACGATGTCCACCACCGTGGTCTGGTTCGGCTGGATCATCGAAAGCAGATGTGAGGTCTCGGCCCGCAGTAGCGCCGGTTGGAAGTGCACGAAGCCGTCCTGGGGGAAGGGGATGACCCGCAGTCCCAGGCTCTCGCAGGGCGGCAGCGCAGGCCGCAGCACTTTCTTGTCGAACATCACCGCCGGGCAGCCCAGCATGCGCGCGGTGTTCACGTAGTACACCACGCAGCCGGGATCGAGATGGTTGCGCTGGCGGTCGATGAAGAACCCCGGCGGCAGGCGGTTCGGGTTCTCGCCGGGGCCGGTGAGGATCACGTCGAAGTCCCGTACCGGGTTGCCCTGATCATCCCGTACCCGGAACACCAGCATGGCGCAGGGATCGTGGATCTCCTGGTGGTCGAAGCCGGTGATGGGGGTCATGTCCTCGATGCGCTCCCGGTCTTGGGTCTCGGCGCTGAGCGCGGCGAAGCGATTGAAGAGCTCCGCGTAGCCCTGCTTGTCCTGCACCTTGAGCGCGTCGAGGATGGCGCTCACGGTGGGATGCGGCGTGTCATCCGTCTGCACGCTGCGCATGATGCCCATGCGCACATCGGAGTGGCACAGGCCCGGCAATACCGCCAGCGGCACCGCCGGCGCGAGCCGGGTGTCGCTCGCCTCCAGCAGCGGTGCGCTGAAGCCGAGCTTGGCCTGGGCATCCGGCAGGGGCGCCTGCTGCACCACGCGCAGGTGGGTGAAGTTCAGGTTGGCGGAGGCCACGCGCACCGCGCCGTCGGAACCGGTCTCGCCGCTGTAGCTGTTCACGAAGTCGTAGAGCATGGGATCGTGGGACTGGCCCGTGAGCACGAAGGGGAACACGCCTTCGGGCCCGATCAGCTCGGCACCCTTCTCCAGCCACCCCAGGTTGAGCCTCAGGCTCGGGGCGCTGCCCAATTCCAGCCAGTCCAGCACGCCGGTGCCCACTTCCACGCCCTCAAACCAGGCGCTGCGCAGACGCGAGAGCTTGGCGAGGCCGAGTTGCACCAGCGCCGAACCGAAGTTGGCGGGAGCGAGCATGACGAGGTGGCTCATGGGCGTCCTGGTGAGGCCCTTGTCCAGGTATTCGTGCTGCAGCCAGGCGCGGATCACCGGGCCGCCGGTGGAGTGGGCGATGCAGGCGAAGCGCCGGCCCGCCTTGAGCTCCGCGCCGAGTTCCCGCTCCAGCGCCGACTGGAAGGCGCGCGCGATGTCCGGCAGCGTCACCTCGTTGTGGAAGCTCGCGTACTCCGAGAGCCAGATGTGGCGCACATCCAGGTCGAGGGCGGGGTCCTTCTCTGCCTCGCGCCTGAGGCGTTCCGGCAAGCCACCGTAAGTGGAAGGATCGCGCACGCTCCAACCGTGCACCAGGACGACTAGGCGTTGCGGGCGGGCCATGCGGGGTCGAGATTCCTTGAGGCGGGGTACTTGAAATGGGTCGGCACAGACATATTAAGCCTTTGACAGGGGCTCCGTCCCACGGGGTGGGAAGGGTTAAGATGAGCCGCCTGCGCCTCTTACATATATAAGGGAATGCATCATGGTCAGCCT
>DASXYJ010000314.1:0-7959 GCA_036502565.1 Gammaproteobacteria bacterium | reverse complement strand
ATAACGCATCGCCTCCACCCGGCCGTCATCCGTGAGCTTCAGCTCCAGGTGGATCTCCCGCCCGCGGCGCCGCTCGCCGGCGCTGCCCTGCGACACGTTGGCCGTGCCCGCAGGGAAGCTCCCAGCATTGCGCGGCGCGCGGAAATGCGCGAGCACCGTGTCGCTGTATCCCATGGAATCAGTCGCCATGATCTTCAAGCCGCCAGGGAAGTGAGGCGGCGGTACTGCTCCACCACCAGCCGGGCCGCGGCATCCACCTCGGCCTCGCTGCTGAAGCGGCCCAGGCTGAAACGCAGGCTCGCGCCGGCCAATTGGTCATCGCGGCCGAGGGCTCGCAGCACGTAGGAAGGCTCCCGGTCCGCCGCGTTGCAAGCGGAGCCGCTGGAGATCGCGAGTCCCTCGCAGGCATAGAGCAGGCTCTCTCCTTCCACCTGGGGAAAACTCACGTTGAGTATCCCCGGCAGACGCTGGACCGGATGACCGTTCAGCACCACGCCTGGTATCTGCTGCAAGGCTTTCCACAGCCGCTCCCGCAGCCCCGTGAGGCGCGGGTCTTCGCTACCCATCAGCTCGCGTGCCAAGTGAAACGCCTCGCCCATACCCACGATCTGATGCGTCGCCAGGGTGCCGGAGCGCAGACCCTGCTCATGGCCGCCGCCGTGGATGAGAGGCTCCAGATTCACTTTTGGTTCACGGCGCACGTAGAGAGCGCCCATGCCCTTGGGGCCGTAGACCTTGTGGGCCGCGAAGGACATGAGGTCCACGTCCAACTGCTTGAGGTCGATGGGCAGCTTGCCGGCGGACTGGGCCGCATCCACGTGGAAGGCCGCGCCGTGCGCACGTACAAGCTTACCGATGGCGGCGATGTCGTTCAGCACGCCCAACTCATTGTTGGCGTGCATCAAGCTCACCAGGATGGTGTCGGGCCGCAGCGCCTGCTGCACCGCCGCCGGCTGTATCAGGCCGTCCGCGTCGGGCTTGAGCCAGGTGACCTCGAAACCTTCCTTCTCCAGCTGCTTGCAGGCATCCAGCACCGCCTTGTGCTCGATGCGGGAAGTGATGATGTGCCGACCCTTGGAGTGGCGGAAATACGCCAAGCCCTTGATGGCGAGGTTGTCGGATTCCGTGGCGCCGGAGGTGAACACGATCTCATCGGGAGACGCGCCTACTAGTGCCGCCACCTGGCCCCGCGCTTCCTCCACCGCAGCACGGGCCGCACGGCCCGGCGCATGGATGGAGGCCGGATTGGCGAACACGCCATCCAGGGTGAGGTGCCCCGCCATCTTGGCCGCGACCTTGGGGTCCAGCGGCGTGGTGGCGGCGTAGTCCATGTAGATGGTCATGCTCACCAGCCCACCGCCGCGACGCGGGCCGGACGGCTCGCCACGATATCGCGTAGCGCCTTGGCGATCGCCGCCACATCCGCCGGGGTATTGCCCAAGCCGAAGCTCACCCGCAATGCACCCTTGGCGGTAAGCGGCTCGATTGCCATGGCCGTGAGCACGTGGCTGGGCTCGCCCTTGCCGCTGTGGCAGGCGGAGCCGCTGGAGACCGCGATGCCGCGCTTGTCCAACTCCATCACCAGCCACTCACCGTCGATGCCTTCGAGGCCGAACTGCAGGGTATTGGGCAGGCGCTCCGCGCCACCGGAGAAGATGCGCACGCCCGGCAACTTGCGCACATCGGATTCCAGTGCGTCCCGCAGTTCCCGTGAATGCTTGGCGCGCTCTGCGAGTTCCGCCTTGGACAGTTCCGCCGCCTTGCCGAAGCCGACGATGCCCGCCAGGTTCTCGGTGCCGCCCCGCAAGCCCTGCTCCTGGCCGCCGCCGTGCACCAGGGGCTTCAGGTCCACGCGCCGATCCATGATGAGCGCGCCCACGCCGCGCGGTCCGTTGAGCTTGTGGGCCGAGACGGTCATGAGGTCCGCGCCGGTGGCGCGGAAGTCCAATTCGATCTTGCCCGCCGCCTGTATGGCGTCGCAGTGCAGCAAGGCGCCTGCCGCATGCGCGCGTTGGGCGATGCCCACCACATCCTGCAGTACGCCGGTCTCGTTGTTGGCGCGCATGGCGGAGACCAGTCTCACGTCCTTCTTGGTGAGCGCTTTGTCCAAGGCAGCCAGGTCATAGCGGCCTTCGCCGTCCACGCCGAAGCGCTCCACTTGCCAGCCGGATTCCGCCAGCGCATCCGCCGGCCCCAGCACCGCGCTGTGTTCGATGGCGCCTATTAACAGGCGGCCGGATGGACGGCCGTGGCATACGCCCTTCAGGGCCAGGTTATCCGCCTCGGTACCGCCGCCGGTGAACACTACCTCAGTGGGTTTCGCTCCCACCAAGGCCGCCACCTGCGCGCGCGCCTGCTCCAAGGCCTCATGGGCGGCGCGGCCCGGCTTATGCACACTCGCCGGATTGCCATGGGTGCCCAGCAACCAGGGATGCATGGCTTCCAGCACCCGCGGGTCGAGGGGCGCCGTGGCGTTGTGGTCGAGGTAGATGGACATGGAGTGCGGGATCAGGAGGCCGCGCGGCTCCGCGGCAGGAACTTCAGCACGTGTTCCTGCTTCTGGCGCTCCGAGACCTTGCGCACCGAGTCGGACTGCATCAGCTGCGCCAGGGTCGTGGCCTGCAGGTACTTGTGCACCTCGCGGCTCAGGCCCTCCCACAGGTCATGGGTGAGGCAGGCGTTGCCGCCGTGGCAGTCGCGTTCGCCGCCGCAGCGGGTCGCGTCGAAGGATTCGTCCACGGCGCGGATGATGTCCGCCACCGGGATCTGCGCGGGGGGCCGTCCCAGGTTGTAGCCGCCGCCGGGTCCGCGGGTGCTGGCCACCAGGCCGCCGCGCCGCAGGCGCGTGAACAGCTGTTCGAGGTAGGGCAGCGAGATGTCCTGGCGCTCCGCGATCTCGCTCAGGCACACCGGGCCTTCGCCGTCATGCAGGGCCAGGTCCAGCAGCGCGGTCACCGCGTAACGTCCCTTGGTGGTGAGCTTCATGTCGGCCTCGATACATGCACCCGTGATGGGCCGCCATTATATAACCAAGCTTGGGACTCAAGTATTGCCGCGGCTGAGGCGAGTCTGGGCCTGTACCGGACTCGCCGGGTCTGAAAATCCACCCTGGATTTTCAGACTTTTCTACGGGGTGGCTTGGGATTCTGCAGCGCCGAGAGCAGGCCCCTCAATATATGCACCTCGTTCTGGTCCGGACGCGCACGGTTGAACAGCCGCCGGACGCGCCGCATCAGGTGCTTGGGGTTGGCGGGGTCCAGGAAGCCCGTCTCCAGGGCTGCCGACTCGATGTGCTCATAGAGCTTCTCCATCTCCTCGGCCGTCGCGGGTATCTCCTCCGATTCCCCCGCCGCCGGCACCGCGCCCCGCGCCAGCATGGATTCATAGCCCAGCACCTGCACCGCCGCGGCGATGTTGAGGGAGCTGTAGTCGGGATTGGACGGGATGTTCACCAGGATGTGGCAGCGCGCCAGTTCCTCGTTGGTGAGGCCGGTGCGCTCGCGGCCGAACAAGAGCGCCACTTCCTGGCCCTTGGCGGCCTCCGCATGCAGGCGTTGCATGCACTCCCGGGGCGAGAGCACCGGCGGCCCGAGGCCGCGCTGTCTCGCGCTGGTCCCGGCGATCAACGCGCAACCCGCCAGCGCTTCGTCCAGGGTCCGCACCACCTCTGCCTGCTCCAGCACGTCCACCGCGCCGGAAGCCCGGGCGCTGGCGTCTGCGTGGGGGAACTCCACCGGGTTCACCAGCACCAGCCGCGACAGGCACATGGTCTTCATGGCGCGCGCTGCCGCGCCGATGTTGCCCGGGTGGCTGGTCTCGACCAATACGATTCGTAAGCCCTTGTCCATTCTGATATTCTACGCATGCACAGCAGGTCTGTGCCCGCTCTTTTCCACTTCAGCTCACGCTTCCTGTCTTCAGGAGAGGTCCATGCAGCCCTTATTGAACATCGCCATCCGCGCGGCGCGCAAAGCCGGTGACCTCATCATCCGCTACGTGGACCGGGTCGATACCCTCACCGTGAAGACCAAGGAACGCAACGACTTCGTGAGCGAAGTGGACCGCCAGGCCGAAGAAGCCATCGCCCAGATCATCCGTGAGGCCTACCCCGACCACGCCATCCTCGGCGAGGAAGCCGGCGCCCGTGGCGCCCGCGATGCCGACTGGACCTGGGTCATCGACCCCCTCGATGGCACCACCAACTTCCTGCACGGCTTCCCCCAGTTCTCCGTGTCCATCGCCATCAAGAACCGCGGCAAGCTCGAGCACGGCGTGATCTTCGACCCCCTGCGCAACGAGCTCTTCACCGCCACCCGCGGCGGCGGTGCCCAGCTCAACAGCAAGCGCCTGCGCGTGACCCAGTTGAAGAGCCTGGAAGGCGCCCTCATCGGCACCGGCTTCCCGTTCCGCGAGCAGCAGAACCTGGAGCTGTACATGAAGATGTTCGGCGCCATGGCCTCCAAGACCGCCGGCATCCGCCGCGCGGGCTCTGCGGCACTGGACCTCGCCTACGTGGCCGCCGGCCGCATGGACGGCTTCTGGGAACTGGGCCTCAAGGAGTGGGACATGGCCGCGGGCCTGCTCATGATCCAGGAAGCCGGCGGCAGTGTCGGTTACCTGGACGGCCGCAGCGGCATCCCGGACGATGGCAACGTCCTGTGCGGAGGCGCCAAGGTATTCAAGCTCATGGCGGACGAGTTCAAGCCCCTATTGGGATGAGGTCTGAAGCCATGCTGCGCGTCGTATTGCTCGCTCTCGCCCTGGCCTTCACCACTGCCCACGCCGCCGAGCCGAAGCTCAGCGCCCAGGTGACGCTCACCGTCACCGGCCGCACCGGCATCATGTACGCGGAGTACCGGCTCTCGAGCCCCGTGAAGAGCCTCAAGCTCGCGCGCGAGGCTGGCACGGTGCGGGAGACCATGTGGACCTCCATGACCAAGGGCGTGAAGGTTGACCACGACAGCCTGGTCTCCACCGACGGCCAGGCCTTCGACCACTTCATCGTCCGCATCAACCGCTACACCAAGATCATCGACCTCAACTACGCGCCCATGCAGCTGTTCAGCGACGGCAGCATCTCGCTGTTCACCGGCTACTTCGGCATCGACGGCGGCTACAAGCAGACCAGCTTCGCCTTCCGCTCCCCGGACCGGCCGGTGATCGTCTATGGCCAAAAAGTAAGTGGCGGCTACCGGGTCTCGCCGCAGGACGATGGCACCTTCGCCTACTTCGGCCGGCTCAAGCCCGCCGAGACCGTGGACTCGACCCTGATCATGGATCCGGACCTGCCGGCCTGGGTGGTGCAGGAGCTCACGCAGGAAGTGCCCGCCACCGTCGCCTACTACGGCCAGCGTGACGGCGCGCACCTGGAGCACAAGCCCTTCCTGCTGTTCAATTGGGATGACCGCGCCAAGCAGGGCCCCATCGAATACAAGGGCGACACCCTGCCCTCCACCATCGACTACACCCTCATCGGCGCCGGCTGGTCCGAGGACAAGACCTATAACCACGGCCTGCTCTCCACCCTCATCACCCATGAGCTGGCGCATCTCTGGAACGCCTACCAGTTCCAACCCGCGGCCTTCGGCGATAGCGGCGGCAACTGGCTGCCGGAAGGCCAGGCCCAGACCGCCGCCATCGAGATCGGCGCCCTCAAGGGCTGGACCAGCATCGGCGACTCCCTGGACCTCTACACCAGCGCCATCGATTCCTGCCTGGATGCCAGCGGCGACAAGCCCATCCAGGAACAGGGCCAGTCCGATGCCGCTGTCTATGGTTGCGGTGTCACCTTCAACCTGCTGGCGGCCGCGGCGCTGCACAAGAAGGATCCCAAGCTGGATTTCTTCGACCTCTGGAAGCGCATCTACGCCACCTCGGACAAGGGCCACTATTCAGAAGCGACCTACATCGCCGCCCTGCGTTCCCTCTCGGGCGATGAGCAACTGGCGGATATGATCCATGCCCTCGCCACCCAGTCCGCCGCGGACAAGGATCCACAGATCCTCGCCACCCTCACCCGCTTGGGGCTCGACTATGCCAAGCCCGATGCCGGCTCCGCCGACGTCACCTTCGGCCGTGCCGCCACCCGCAACCTGTTCGCGGACATCATGCGCACCGACTGCAACGGCGGCGTGAGCTTCGACACCTATGACACGGGTTTCAAGATCGACCCGGTTAAGGGCTGCGCGGTGCTGAACCACGAGTACATCATCACCGCCATCCAGGGCCACCCGCTCTTCGCCGACGGCGTGGGCGCCTATCTCGCGGTGAAAGCCGCCTGCGCCCAGGGCACGGACCTGCAACTCGGCGCCCAGGGCCAACCGCGACCATTGCAGGTTAAGTGCCCGAAGACTATCGCCCCCATGCCGGACATGGTGCGGTTGAGAGCTATACCGTGGTGGCAGTCGCCATCGATGAATCACTGACGACCGTTCGCTATTCCTTGACGATGTCCGGAATAGCTTCGCCCACGTCGAGTTCGAGTGAACCATCCGGGAAAGTACGCACTATACAATCCAGGAAAGTGAATTCGTGGTTCTTGTCTCCCCAAGGATAAAGCACATATTTGACCGTAACCTCATTCCGCGCATCGTCATCCTCATGTTCAATCATGAAGATGCGGAGTTCTGGGAGTCTTAAAAAATCATCCTTGTAAGACTCCATGTTCAGCTTCTTCCACTTTCCGCATCGAACTTCCTCTCGCCCCACACATCCGACAGCATCGTATAGTTCCTGGAGAAGATCCACAGCCTCATGAGGTCGTATATCCTCGGCGACCAGAAAATAGTCCTTGAAGTCTATTTGATCGCATGGCACGGAATGCTTGGAGATATCGACATTCACGTCGAAACCGATCTCAGGGTTGTGAGCGCCCGGATTGTCCGGATAGGCATAGAGCGCCCCTCGACCATCTCTGGGGTCAACTGCCATCGTCCATGTGTAGTCGCGAGCCACACACTCGGCATCCTCCGCACGCTGGGGCTTTTCCGCAGCAGAGACGAACCAGACCTTTTTCCCGTCGGGCGCATCGCCGGCTTGCGTGACGTTCTCGTGCCAAAAGTGGGCGGCAAGACCCGCATCTACCAGCAATTTGTCGGCATCAGGCACAGCCCGGTCAGTCTTTTTCGAGGCGGGTACGGCGCATGCTGCCATGAGCGTGCTTGCCAGGAAGATCGCGGTATATGCGAAGCGGCGCATGACCACACTCTATAATAAAAAGGGCGCCTCGCGGCGCCCTCTTCATTTCAGGATGAGCGGTTCCAGCCCTCAGGGCATATCATCCACAGCCTCGCCCTTCTTGGCGGGGATCAGATCTGACTTGCTCACTCCCAGCATCAGCGCCGTGGCGCTGGCGATGTAGATGGAGGAGTAAGTGCCGACGATGATGCCGACGAACAGCGCCAGCGAGAAGCCGTGCAGGATCGGGCCGCCCAGGATCAGGAGCGCGATCACCACCAGCAGCGTCACGCCGGAGGTCATGATGGTGCGGGACAGGGTCTCGTTGATGGCCAGGTCCATGATCTCGATGGGCGAGCCCTTGCGGACCTTGCGGAAGTCCTCGCGGATGCGGTCGAACACCACCACCGTGTCGTTCACCGAGTAGCCCATCACCGCCAGCACCGAGGCCAGCACGTTGAGGTCGAACTCGATGTGCAGCAGCGAGAAGAAACCCACCACGAACACCACGTCGTGCAGAGTCGCCGCCACCGCGCCGATCGCCAGGCGCCACTCGAAGCGCAGGATGATGTAGATCAGGATCGCCACCAGGGTGATGACGAAGGCCAGCGCGCCCTTGGTGGCCAGGTCCTTGCCCACCTCGGGGCCGACGAAATTCACCTGCTGCAGCTTCACGTCAGGCACGCGCTTCTGCAGCGCCTCCAGCACCTTGTTGCCGGCGTCCTTGTCGGACTGGCCCTTGGCCTGCTGCAGGCGGATCAGCACTTCCTGGGGGGTGCCGTA
>DASXYJ010000313.1:0-14920 GCA_036502565.1 Gammaproteobacteria bacterium | reverse complement strand
CCAGCTCCGTGTCCGGGAGCCTCGCCACCGTGGCGCCGAACTCCTGGTTGTTCACCGGCCCGGTGCGGCGCCGCAGCTCTGCGTTGAGCAGCGTCATCTCGCCGCCGCCGAACACATCGGGATGGCAGGAGAGGATCTGTTCCAGCAGGCTGGTGCCGGAGCGCGGCATGCCGACGACGAACAGTGGTTTCGCGGACGGATTGGAGAACGCCCGGCTGCGTGCCAGGAACTCCTGGCCGAACGCTCCTTCCAGTGAAGCCTGCAGCCTGGCCTGGGACTCGCTGGAATAGCGCGACAGGGAATGCTGCAGGCGATTGGCTTCCAGGTAGTGACCGAAGGCGGCGTCGTACTGCTTGTCCTTGTCGAGGACATAGCCCAGCGCGAAATGCGCGTTGGCTGCCTGCCCAGGTTCCGTATGGCCCCTGGCGACCGCCGCCTCGAGGCGCCGCACCAGAGGCGCGTCCGGCGTGAGCGGGGTTATGTAGGTGTAATAGAGCGCCGCCTGATAGTGGTCGGGAGCGAGCTCCAGGGTGCGTTCCAGCTCGCGGCGGGCCGCATCGAACTCACCCCGGTTCGCCAGCCAGACTCCATGCTGGTAGTGGGCATCGGGCATGGCCGGCGCCATCTCCAGCAACTTCTGCAGTTCGCGTCCGGCTTCTGCATCCTGTCTCGTATCGATGGCGACGGCGGCGAGCGCCAGCTGGACCTCGGCATCCGCGGGTGTCAGCGCCTGGGCGCGGCGATACGCTTCGGTCGCTTCCGGCAACAGCTTCTCGGCGTACATGCAGCCGCCCAGCGCCTTCCATGCGTCGGCGCGGGCCGGTTCCGCCGACAACACCCTGTGGAAGGCGGCCGCAGCATGCATGTTGAACTTCAAGCCCTGCAAGGTCATGCCCAGCGCCAGCCATGCCGCGGTCATCCCCGGCGCGAGGTCCACGCAGCGCTGCAGTTCTTGCACCGCTTGTTCGGGACGTCTCAGGGTCAACAGCATGTTGGCGTAGTTGTAGTAGAACTCGGCGCGCTGCGGCGCCAGCTCGAGGGAGCGCCGCACGTGGGATTCGCCGAGTTCGTGGCGCCCGGTCTGGTGCGCCAGTAGACCCATGAAGTGGTGCGCGTCCGGCTGCCCGGGTTCCTGCTTCAGCACTTCGGCGTACAGCACCTCGGCACGGGCATATTCACCGCGTTGCTGATGCTGGATCGCCTCGCCGATGAGCGCGCGCAGGTTGGAGGGCGGACGCGCCACGGCCGGATTCAGGAGCTCGCCAGGTTCTGCAGCAGCGGTCCCAGATGCTGTTCATAGTGCCGCCAGCGCCCCACTGAGCGTGCATACAAGGGCTGTCGCGCCTGCCATAGGCTGGCGGTGGAGATGTCATCTGCCTGGGTGTGGAAGCTCAGGCAGGCTTCATCCCAGGGCAGGCCCAGGAAATCCAGCAGCGCGCGGGTCTGCCGTTCCTGGTCTGCCACCATGTCTTCGTAGTCCACGCTGTGCAACATGCTCTTCGGCAACAGGGCGTCCCAGTGGCGCATGATCCGCGCATAGCCGTTGTGGAACTGCGCGATGTCCGCCAGGGCATAGGCGTAGATGTTGTTCTCGTTGGCGAAGTTCTGGAAATAGATGGATAGGCCGGTATCGCGCGGATCGCGGCGGCAGTGCACCACCTTCGCTTCCGGGAACACCCGCGCCACCAGGCCCAGGTACACGAAGTTGAGGGGGTTCTTGTCCACCATGTAGATGGCCTGCGCAGGCGCGTCCTTGGGCCAATGCCGCAGGTACTCCTCGCGCAGCCCGGCGACGGCGGAGTTCTGCAATTTCAGGAGGCAGGCCGGGAAGGGCAGGCCGGTCTCGGCTACTGCGCGGCCCACCGCTTCCTGCAACCAGGAGACTTCACCGAGTCCCACCGCCTGCGGGTGGCTCGCCAGCGTGCGTTCCACGAGCGTGGTGCCGCTGCGCAGCATGCCGACCACGAATATCGGCGCCGCTCCGATAGCGGGCCGGGAGAGGGCGGAGATGTCCTGTGGCTGCAGCTCTTCGATCTGGCGCGCGGTATCCAGCCAGTCGGCAGCCACGAAGCGTGAATTATCACTGCGCAGCTGGTTGCCTTGCGCCACGTAGCCGAACGCGCGCTCGTAGTCGTCCAAGTCATCGTGCATCTTGCCGAGCGCGAAGTTCAGGCAAGTCCGGGTGCTGGTGCTGAGGCCGGGCTTGTCGAGCGCGGCCGTGAAGCGTCGGATCAGCGCCTGGTCCGCCGCGTCCTTGCTGAAACGGTGCGTGCTGGCCATGAGCAGGTAGGCGGCGCTCGCATCCGGGTTGAGTTCGATGGCCTGGGTCAGGTGCCGTCCGGCGTCCTCGTACAGGCCCATCTTCTGGTAGTACTGCCCCAGGCGCAGATGGTTGCGCGCTTGAGGTTCCAGTTCCAGGATCCCCCGGTACGCCGCAGCCGCCTCCTTATATAGTCCCAACTCTCCCATCAGCCCGCCGGCCTTGTGTTGGATCTCCAGGTTTCCGGACGAATAGTTGACTAATTTAGTAAGTATTGCGGCCGCGTCTGAGCGCCGGCCATTCTCGGCGTATAGGAAGGTAAGGCTGAACCACGCGGGCAGCAGATTCGGATCGCGCTCCAGAGCGGCCTTCAGGGCTGCCTCGGCCTCAGCCATCTGGCGGAGCCGCCGGTAGCAGTTGCCGAGTTGAAAGTGGGTCTCCGCAGGCGCGGGATCCAGGTCCAGGGCTTGCTGGAGCAAGCGCCGGGCACCCTCCAAGTCCCCGTATTGGAGGCGTTCTACACCTTGAATATGGAGGTGGCGGGCGGAGCTGTTCGGACCGGGCGTAGGCAGGCTGGACACGGGTGCGCACTGGGTTGGGGCTGGGGAGGCGGCAGTGTACCAAAGTCCTTCAGGGTGGCTGCCGCCCTGTATCCCCTTTGGTAATAACCCACAACCCGGGCATACACTCTGTTGCCGTGTAGCAACAATCCAACACAGCTCTCATAGCCCAGCCAGGCTCTAGGGGTAGCCAGCCTCAAGCCTGTTTCGGAAGAGCAACAGTTGCCTTCCAATCCGATTTGACTGTGCTAGTATTCATACGTCTAAAAGGGGCGGGCCATCCGGCCAGTCGCCTTTAAGGGCCTCGAAGACGCTCCGGCGTCGAGGGGAGATCGGGTTCCAACTCTTAAATTCTTCTAGGAGTCTCGGATGAACAGCAACCAGATTAGCAAGGCCGTGCGTCTCGCCCTCGTGGCGGGTGCCGTGTCTGCGGTGGCGGCGCCGGCGGCGTTCGCGGCCGACGACCAGAGCACCACTACGACGACGACCACCACGACCAACAACAGCAACAGCACCAACCTGGGCAAGATCGAAGTGACGGGTACGCGCATCAAGCGCACCGACGTCGAGACCGCCCAGCCCGTGACGATCCTCACCCAGGCCCAGCTGAAGCAGACTGGTCTGACCTCCATCGGTGACATCCTGCAGTCGGTGACCCAAGCGGGTTCCGCGCTGAACACCACCTTCAACAACGGTGGTAACGGTTCCACCAACATCGACCTGCGTAACCTCGGCGCCAACCGCGTGCTGGTGCTCGTCAACGGTCGTCGTTGGACTCCGGCCCTGAACGGCACCGTCGACCTGAACACGATCCCCGTGTCGATCATCGACCACGTGGAAATCCTGCAGGACGGCGCGTCGGCGATCTACGGTTCGGACGCCATCTCGGGCGTGGTCAACATCATCACCGTGAAGACCTACAACGGTGCTGAGGCTACTGCCTACGAGAGCATCTACAACGGCGGCGGCCATTGGGACGGCAAGGTCAACGAGTACGACTTCACCGTCGGCTCCTCCGGCGACAAGGCCGGCGTGGTGATGAACGTCGGTTACGTCAACCAGCACGAGATCTGGGCTGGCAACCGCGACATCTCCAAGGAACCCATCCGCGGCGTCGGCAGCGCCGGCGGCAGCTCCGCCAGTCCGTTCGGCCGTTTCATCACGGTCCCGACCGCGACCGGCGCGTGCCCCACGGGCGTGACCCTCACGATCTACGGCACTTGCGACATGACCCTGAGGGCTGGCGGCAAGGGCGGCTTGGCTGGTTCCGCGACGGGTCCGTCGCTGACCAACTTCCGCGACTTCGCCGGTGCGGATCACTACAACTTCGCCCCGTTGAACTACTTCGTCACCCCGAACGAGCGCACCAGCTTCTACGCCCAGGGTCACTATGACCTGGCGGACAACCTGACGTTCACCACCGATATCCTGTTCAACAAGCGCAGCTCCCAGCAGTCGCTGGCCTCCTCGCCGCTGTTCCTCGGCTTGGGTGGTTCGAGCTTCGTGAATGGCCAGGCGATCGGCGTCGGTGCGACCAACCCGTACAACCCGTTCGGCCACACCCTGAACGGCAGCACCTCCACCTTCAACCCGGCGACGCAGGACCTGCTGGTCCTGTTGGCCCTCCGTCCGACCGACTCCGGCCGCCGCGTGTTCAACCAGAACGTTGACACCGCGCAGTTCACCGGCACGTTCAAGGGTTACTTCAACCTGGGCGGCAATGAGTGGGATTGGGACTTGGGTTACACCTACGGTGATAACTACGAGACCGATCTGACCACCGGCCTGTTCAACACCGAGCGTCTGGCCACCGCGCTGGACAGCCCGGGCGTGGCCCCGTGCGCCAGCCAGCCTGGCTGCGTGCCCTTCAACGCCTTCGGCGGCGCCAACGGCACCTTGACCCCGGCGATGCTGAACTACGTGCTGTTCGAAGAGCATGACGCTTCCGAGCGTCAGATGCGCGACTTCACCGGCAACATCAACGGTTCGCTGTTCGACATGCCGGCCGGCCCGCTGGGCCTGGCGCTCGGCTACGAGTACCTGGAGTTCAACGGCTTCCAGCATCCTGATGCGACCGTGTCCTCCGGCAACACCTCGGGCAACGTCACGCAGCCGACCGATGGCCGCGAGAAGACCGCTGCCGAGTACATCGAGTTCGACATCCCGCTGGTGGCCGACGCCCCTGGCTTCAAGATGTTGGACCTCGACTTGGCCAACCGCTGGTCGCAGTTCAAGTGGTTCGGCGGCACCCCCGGCACGACGTCTTCCACGGTCGTGCACACCGCCAATGCCACCACCGGCCGCGCGGCCCTGAAGTGGCAGCCCAGCGACAGCCTGCTGATCCGTGCCAGCTGGTCTCAGGGCTTCCGTGCCCCGAGCATCAGCGACCTGTTCTTCGGCAACTCCGACTCGTTCCCGCAGGCGTCAGATCCCTGCGCGCACGGTACGGGTGTGGTCAATTGCGGTGGCCCGCACACCCAGCCCAACCAGCAGATCCGTTCCACCGTCGGTGGTAATGCGAGCCTGCATCCGGAGAAGGCGACGTCGCGCGCTATCGGCTTCGTCTACAATCCGGACTTCATCCCGGGCTTCGACTTCAGCCTCGATTACTACAAGATCGATCTGGAGCAGCAGGTCACGGCGATCCCGGTGCAGACCATCCTGAACGGTTGCTACATCAACAACAACCTGCAGGATTGCAGCTACATCACCGTGAAGGGCGGCATCATCACCGATATCCTTGACACCAACGTCAACATCGGCGGTGTGAAGACCAACGGCATGGACCTGGCCACCCACTACAAGTTCCCGTCCACCTCGGCCGGTGACTTCAAGCTGGGCTTGGACTGGACGTTCCTGCGTAACTACGACCAGACCCTCCCGAACAGCGGTAGCCCGTCGGGCTTCAGCACCACCGATCTGGCGGGTAGCACCACCGGCTTCGGCGGTTTCCCGAAGCAGCGCGCTAACCTGAGCCTGGCGTGGAACTACGGCAACCTCAGCGCAACCTGGGCCATGGAGTACATCTCGAACATGACCGAGGGCTGCGTCGCGCTCATGTTTGCGAACAACCTGTGCTCGCAGAGAGGGGCGACGGCTGCCACTAGCTCCAACTACCTGGGCAAGACGATCTATCACGACGTGCAGGGTACTTACCACTCTGATGACCTGAATACCGACTTCACCCTCGGTATCCGGAACATCTTGGATAAGCAGCCTCCCACTGCCGACACGGCCTTTGCGAACAGCTTCCTGCCCGCGTTCTATCGCGTGCCGGGCCGCCAGTTCTACGGCCGCATCAGCGTGAAGTTCTAATAACGAACCGTATAAACGGTCACTTGAGCGGCCTCCGAAAGGAGGCCGCTTTTTTTATGCCTCCGGGAAAGCGCGGGGGATCCAGGGGCGGGGATCTGCCGGCCGCCGAGCTCAGAGGCTGCCGGATAGAAGGGTGCAAGGTTTGGAAGAGAGTCGAAGAGCGGGTACTAGCCGCGTAGCCGGACACCGGGTTCGTCGGAGCCCGCGCCGGACTCGCGCACCCAGGCGTTGAAAGCCACGGTGATGCGTTCCCGTTGCCCATAGTAGGGCGCCACCTCGTGGATGAGATAGGAGGGGAACAGCAGCAACTGGCCGGCCTGCAGGTTGAAGGCGGTCTCGCCGAACCCGTAAGGTTCGCGCCAGTGAGCATTGCCGGCGTCAAGGTACATGCTCGCGGTGGTGCGGGAGTCCAGGAAGCGCAGCGCGCCGTTGTTGGGCTTGTCGGGGACCGGGTCGCCGGGGTCCACGCAGTAGACTCCCGACCAGGAAGCCATGGGGTGGTTGTGCTGGGCGGTGTAGCCGCCGTGGCGGGTAAGGTGATACCAGCTGTGCTGGAAGATGCGCAGCTTCTGCATCTCTTCGGCGCTGTAGCCGCTCAATTGCTGCATCACATAGCCGACATGCTGCAGGCAGAACTGTGCCAGCGCCTGTATCTCCGGCTCCGCGTTGTCGAACAGCGAGAAGTCGCTCTCGTATACCGCTACCTTCATCACGCCGGTGGGCGCCGAGCTGCGCCTGCGGGATGGATCCGCCTCCCACTGGAGGAACAGCTCGCGCAGGCGTGCGTTCAGCGCCGCGCAATCCGGCAAGCCGCTCTGCACCAGCGGCGAGGCGAACAGTGGGAAGATGTTGATGCGCGGCTGTGCCATGTCGCTGCCCGTGTTGCATTGCCCTCAGGAAGTCTTCATATTAAGCGGCGGGGACGCTACGAACAACGGTCTGGAGGCACCCATGCCCGCATCCCGGCGGCATCTCGTCGATGGACTCGAAGTCCGCATCTACGATGGGCTGCTCGCGCGCAACGATGTCCTGGCGCTCACGGCCATGTTCGACGAGGGCGCCTTCACGCGCAGCGAATCGGCGCGACCTGACACCGCGGCGGTGCGGCACTGGGTGCTGAACATCCCGCTGGATGTGGGCGTCAGGCTCCCGGCATACGCACCCATGATCGATGCGATGCGTGAGCTCGCCGGCGCGGCCTATCGGGGCTACCGCTGCTACTGCAACCATTCCGGCTTCGGCGACATGCTGTTCACCCATACGGATTGCCAGCCCGGTGCCCGTGAATACACCGCGCTTTGGTACGTGGCGCCGGATTGGGACGTGGAGTGGGGTGGTGAAACGGTGTTGTTCAACAAGCAGCGCGACGCCGAGGTCGCGGTGACCCCGAAGCCCGGCCGCCTGCTCATATTCGACGGCAACATCCTGCACGCAGGCAGGCCGCCCAACCGCAACTGCTATGCGCCGCGCTACACGCTGGCCTATAAGCTGGAACCGGCCGGCTGAGGCGGCCTTCACTCCAGGGAGTAGCTGAACTCCTTCACGTACGGTCCCAGTATCTCCAGCGCCCCGCCGAAGTGCTGCCGGTAACGCCGCCAGCGTTCTACGGCGTCGCCATAGATCGGCCGGATCACCTGATGGTAGCTCGGGGTGTAGATCCGGCCGCGCCGCCTGGCATGACCGGTATGGTCATCCATGGCCTCCTCCCAGGTCAGTCCCAGGAAATCCAGCAGCGCGGCGATCTCCCGCTCCTTGTCCGCGACCAGCGCTTCATATCGCAGCTCGTGCAGCTTGAGCGGCTGGAGGGCGCGGTACCGCAGCCACAGGTCCATGACCCGGCGGTAGAGGCCGGCGCCGTCCTCCAGGCTGCGGAAGTTGTCGAACACCGGGTTGAAGCCGAAGGCTTGCATGAAGCAGGACAAGATCACGTCGCAGGGATGCCGCAAGGCGAAGATGAAGCGTGTGCCTGGAAACAGCAACTGGATGAAGGCTGCATGCGTCGAGTGGAAGGGGTTTTTGTCCACCACCAGGGTGTCCCGCGCAGCGGGACCCAATGAGCTGTCCACTTCCCGCCAGTACCGCTTGCGCAACTCCTGTATGCGCTCCGAACTCAGGGTCGTGAGCGCCCCGGGATAGCCTCCAGGCAGCTGCCGGATCTCGTTCACCGTGTTCTCGAGGAACGGCATCTCCTCGAGGACGCTGATACGGGGGTGGGCGTCGAGGATGGTATCCATCAAGGTGGTCCCGGAGCGCGGGAAGCCCACCAGGAACACCGGGCTTGGTCGCGACTCCGGCGCCGCAGCCGGCCAATCCGCAGGTAAGCCCTTCGCGAAGAAGGCGAGGCGGTCATCCAGCTCCCGCGAGAAGGCGTCGGCGCCTGCGCGCATCTCCCACACCTCGGGCGTGAGGCGGTTGCCCGCCGCAAAGTGCGGATAGGCGCTCTCCGCGTCCCCCAGCTGGTCCAGGTCGCGGCCCAATTCGAATTCCATGGAGCGCCGCAGCACCGGCGTGAGGTCGTGCCGCGCCAGCTGCTCCTGCAACCTGCCGATCGCGAGGCTGAGCGCACCGCTGCGCCTCTCACAGCGGGCGGCGATGAGGTGCAGGTTCTCCTGGGCAGGATCCACGGCCAGGCCCCGGCTCACCGCCGCTTGCGCCTCCTCCAGGAGGTTGCTCTGCTCGTAGAGCGTGGCCAGGTTGCCCCACACATCGGCATTGGCTGGGTCGAGTTCGGTGGCCCGGAGATAGGCCGCGATGGCGCCTTCGTAGTCTTGCTTGCGATTGAGGGCGATGGCCAGGTTGTTGTAGGTCATGGCGTCATGGGGCGCGGCGCGGATGGCTTCCTGATAGGCCGCGATAGCAGCATCCACGTCGCCGCTCTCCTTCAATGCCAGGCCTAGGTTGTTCAGCAGGTCAGGATGCCGGCGACCTGCCTGCCAGGCGGCGCGATAGGCGGCGACCGCTTCCGGCCAGCGCTGCAGCGCATGGCAGGCGTGAGCGAGGGTCTCGGCGATCTCGCCGTTGTCCGGATGCTGTCGCGAAGCCGCTTCCAGCCGCGGCAGGGCGCGTGCTGCGGCGCCCTGTGCCAGCAGCAGGCTGCCGCTCATGTAGAGCGCGCCGGTGTGGTGCGGCTGCCGGCGGAGCACCTCTTCGGCGATCGCGAGCGCGCGCGCCGGATCGCCGGCCTCGTAGAGGTCGACTGCAGTCGCGAAGGCCTGGGAGACCGACGCTCCGGCAGGGACGTTCACAACCGGTTGTCCAATGCGGAGATGCGCGCCAGGGTCGCCGCGAGGCTACCCAGCACGGGATCGAGTTCGCGTTCGTGCTGCCGCCATTTATCCGGTGACGGCGGCGTCAGCGTGTAGCGGGAAAGGGGCAGGCCGCCCCCCGGGGAAGTGCTCAGCTGGGACGGGCCGAGGTCCATGAACCTGAATGCCCGCGCCACGGCGCCCGCGGGATCGCGCACCAGTTCCGCGTAGTCCAGGGCGCGCCAGCGTTGCCGCGGCAGCCTCGAGAGGTCATCGAGGATCGCCTGGTTGGCACTCTGCCATTGATGGGCCGCGACCTCGGCGATGGGGCGGCCGTTCAGGCGGCGCCAGCCGGGAGGCAGCAGCAACGACCAGGGTGGACCTTCCCATCCGGGCAGGTCGGGATAGGTGATGAAACGTCCGGACCGCCATGCATCCAATATGCTGCCGAGGTTCGCGGCAGGCTCCCGGTGCAGGAACAGGAACAAGGCATCGGGGAACAGCGCATCCAGGAACGCGATGCGCAGCGCATTCTTCGGCGTCTTCTCCAGCAGGCGCAGCGGACGGTCGTGCTGCTGGTCAAGGGTCAGCCAGCGCCGGCCCGCGGCGTCGCGCAGCTGCATGCCGAAGTTGCGCGACACCTCGGCCTTTACGCCCGAGCTGGCATCTTCCACGCCGAGGATGTTCGACTCGAAGCCACGCTCCCTCGGTGAGAGGCCCGGCACGTTCTCTATCTCGGCGTGGCTCTCGTCGCCCAGGCTCCACAGGTCGGGGTGGCGGCGCAGGGCTTCGAAGAGCAAGGTGCTGCCGCTGCGCGGCGCAGCCACGACGAACACCGGCCGGGACAGGCGCGGCTGCGGTGCACGCTGCAGCCAGTCACCGAGCCCCGGGAACATGGCCGGCAGGAAGCGTTGCAGCACCTGGTTGACCGGCGTGCGGTTGCTGGGAAGGCGGATGCCGGCACCGAGGCCGCCGGCGGTCCTGAGGGTGTCCTCCAGCAGCACCGCGTAGTGGCTGTGCCAGCGCGGCTCTGCGCCGAAACGCGCCCACAGCGCCTGCCAGTCGTTGGTGAAGTCCATCAACGCCGCCTCGAGGGCGGCCTGCTCGCGGCTGCGTCCCGGATTGCCGCGCAGGTCCCCCACCAGCTCATGGATGGCGGATTTCACGGCGGCTGGGTGGGCCAAGGGCTCCGGCGCGTGCGATTCGTATACCAGCGTGTCCGCTGCCGCCGGCTCGAACTCCACGGGTCGGGTGGCGATCTCGGCCGCCGCGGAGGCCACCACGCCGGTGGAAGCCAGCTGCCAGAAGGCAGCGCTGCCCACCGTGTCCATCACCAAGTGCACGCGGCGGATGCCGCTGCCGTTGATGACGTGATGCGGACGCCAGTTGTCGAAGATCCAGGCCTCACCGGGGCCCATGTGGATCTCCACGCCGTCGCAGTTGAAGCGGACACTGGCGTCGGTGACGATCGGGACGTGGATGCGGATGCGGTCGCGCCAGTACAGGTCGATGTCGGTATGGGGCGTGACCTCGGCGCCGGGTTCCAGGCGCATCAGGCGCGAGCGGCCCATAACTGTGTGGAAGCTCTGCATCACCTGCTTGAGGTAAGGGCAGCGTTCCAGGCGCGGCGCGGGCGCCATGGCGCCGGTGGTGTCGTCGTTCTCCCCACCCTGGTGGGACACCAGCACCAGCGCCGAATTGCCGGCGAAGCCCTGGGGGTGCCCGCGCCACTCGCTCTCCGGGAACTGCTCGACCTCGGCCCTGAGGCGAGCCACGTCGAAGCGCAAAGGCAGCTTTATGAAGGGGGCGGGGAGGCGCATGCGCGCATTGTACCGGGGAGGGGTACGCCACGGTACACTCCATGCATGGATCAGGGATTCGACAAGCGCGACCACGTCATGGCCTGCAAGCGCCTGGATGTGCGTATCGACGCGGCGCGCTTGCAACGGGAGGTGGCAGCTCTGCCGGCGCAGCTCTGGGGCAACGTGCGTGCCCCGGTGCACCGCGAGACCCGCTCGCTGTTCCTCAAGGGCCACGCTCCGGCGCTGAACCTGCCCGGCGACCCTGAGCAGCCGGCCCTGTCCGCCTGCCCGTACATCCGTGAACTGCTGTACGGCCTGCTGCCTGGCAGGCCCGGTAAGTGCCTGTTGGCGGCGCTGCGGCCCGGCGGCATCGTCTACCCCCACAGGGATGCCGCCAACGAGTACTTCGTCGGCTCGTTCCGGGTGCACCTGCCGGTGTTCACCAACCCCGAGGTGCGGCTCTACTGCAACGGCCGCTTCTTCCGCATGGCGCCGGGCGAAGCCTGGACGCTGAACAACCTGTCGCCTCACGCGGTGGTCAACGACCATCCCGGCGAGGAACGCGTGCACCTGATCTTCGATGTGTTCCCGGAGCCCGTCGCGGTGACACTCGTGGATGGCACGCCGGAGGCGGAAGGCGAGGACGACGCGGCATTATTCGACCGGCTCTCGGGCAGCCGGCCGGCCGATGCTCAGGTGATGGACTAGTCAGGCCGTCAGAATTCGTAGCCGTAGCTCTCGACGATGGCCCAGTCCCGTTCCGCCACCATCTCCCTGAGTTCGGCGTCGTAGTAGCCGCGGTAGTCGCGGCGCGGCGAGGCGTTCACCACCGGCGCGGTCGCTATGGCATCCCGGAGCTGCGGCGTGAGCGCGACCGCATTTCCCTCCAGCAGGCTCACCAGGTCCTCCCGCAGTTGCTCCATGCGTCCCATGCGCAGGCCCGCCGGCGAGCCGCCGGTGAAGCACATGTAGCGGGTGAGCCAGGTCAGATAACCGGCATCCGGATCGGTGAAGCCCTGCATCACCGACCGGGTGATACCGCTGCCCAGGTTACCCTCGCGGCTCTCCGGCAACTGACTCGCGATCTGCTCGCGCATGGCGGCGTTGAGCGGATGTCCCAGGTGCAGCAGGTTGGTGATGGTGTCGTTGAAGTCCGCCTCACCCTGC
This sequence comes from Gammaproteobacteria bacterium, assembly GCA_036502565.1. GTDB lineage: Bacteria > Pseudomonadota > Gammaproteobacteria > Natronospirales > REEB76 > DASUBN01. Next base: position 2,571 of record DASXYJ010000313.1, on the reverse strand, counting down.
TCGGAGACGGCGCGGAAGATGGGGTTGCGCTGTGGTGTGGCCGCGTTGAAGGCATACCAGGACACGTACCAGTCCCAAGGGTTGCGCATGAAGGCGAAGGTGGGGAGCGGCTTCAGCTCCTCGGGCGCTTCCCTGCGCGGCAGGTGATAGCCGATGCGCCGCGCGTCCGGGATGTGTTCCAGCAGCAGGCGGTTCACGAACTGCCCGCCGGTCTTGTGCAGGTGGATGAAGAGGAAGTCCCGGGTGGCGATCATCGCCTGGGCCTGGATGTCAGCCGGCCGGCGCGTAACGCCGGTTGAAGGCCGCGATGCCCCGCACCAGCGCGCCGATGCCTGCCTGCTCGGCCAGCGTCACGTCCGGATGCCAGATGTCGAGGATCAGCACCGCGCGCTGCTTGTCGCTGCGGTTCCAGGCTTCGTGCTGGAAGCTGTCGTCGAACACCAGGCATTCGCCCTCGGTCCAGCCGCGGGTCTCGTTGCCGACGCGGATGGCGCAGTCCGGCGGCACCATGAGCGGCAGGTGCGCCACCAGCTTGTAGTTGGCGAGACCGAAGTGCGGCGGGATGTAAGTGCCGGGCTGCAGTATGGAGAACAGCGCTTCCGGTGCGTGGCCGGGGATCTGCGGCAGCGGCAGCGAATCCACCACGCGCGTGGTCTTGGGGCAGCGCGCGCGGTTCTCCTCCACGGGCGTACCACCCTTGGTGAGATGCAGGGCGCTCCAGGCGCGCGAGCCGTTCAGCGTGCTCCACTGCTGCGGATCGGTACCGGCCTCCACCTGCACATAAGGAGCCAGGCCCTGGTCGGCGGCCAAGGCAGCCTGCAGTTCTTCGCGGATGATGGCGGTGGCGGATTCGAGCCGCGGCAGCCAATCGAAACGGCTGCGGTCGAAGAAGGCCTGGGGTTCCAGGTCCGGCAGGTAGATGTACGAGGGGCGCTGCAGTCCGTGTCTATGGCGAGGTGCACGCTGGCCCACGTAGATGTCGGCGGCATCTATCACGCGCCGCAAGGCGTCCTTGCCGTGTTCGTCCAGTACCGGCGCCAGCTCCGCGTGGATGAGTTCCAGTTGCGCGCCGCGCAACTGCAGCGTCGCCTCCATGATGAGGTCGCGTAGCGCGGGCGGGGTCAGCGGGCTGTTGGCCGTGGCTTCGGCATTGGGGAGGTGCTTCCAGGCCTGCCGGTAGGCTGCCATCGCCTCGTCGCGACGGCCCAGTTCCAGCAGCAGCGCGCCGCGATGCAGGGAAGCGAACTCGTGATCGGGCTTCAAGGCTATTGCCTTGTCCAGCCAGCCCAGCGCGGCCTCGAGGTTGCCGCGCTGTTTCTGCAGCAGGCCCATGTTCTGGTGGAGGACGGGCCGCTCCGGCGCGGCGCGCAGCGCGCGCTCCAGCAGCGCTTGGGCGTCGTCCAGCTCACCGCGGCTCAGGGTCTGGCCGGCCAGGAAATTCAGCGCCCGCACGTGGTAAGGGGCGATATCGAGGATCTGTCGGTAGACACGCTCGGCGTCTTGGAGCTCGCCGCGGTTGGCGAGTTCGGCGGCGCTGTCAGCCAGGAGTTGTATCTGCCAGGCGGCGTCGGGCTTCTGACCGGGGCGGGGCTGGTTCACGGTGGCACGCGTTGGGATATATAGATAAGACGCTCATTCTTACATATCGGGGAGGCTCAAGGGAGCAGGGGCTGCGACAGTTCCGGCGGCGCCTGCTTCAGCAGGGGTTCCAGCCAGCGCTGCACGTAGCGGATCTGATCCGAATGCTTGGCCGCTATGTCGCGGTTCTCCTGCTCGCGGGTGGCGCGGTCATAGTCGGAGAAGGGATCCTTGGCGTGGGTCTTCCAGGTGGGCCCCTCCAGGATGCCGGTGAGTTCCTCGGCAGCCAGGGGCTCGCCGAGGAATCCCGCCGCCGCCTGCAGCGCCGCGGCCGGGTCCGCCAGCAGTTGCGCGCTATCCAGGGTCCGCAGGCGCGCTCCGGCAGGTGATGCCAGCAGCGCCTGGAACGCCAGCCTCTGCGCATGCCAGATTACCGCCGCCTGCTGCAGCATGCCCAGGCTCTCGATGGAGGTGTTGTCGAAGCGCCTGGTATAGCCCGTGTCCGCGTCGAAGATGCGCGCCAGCATGGGCATCTTCTGCTGGGTGTCGTCCTGCTTCTTGAGGTTGGAGACCAGGAAGGCCTCCAGGTCCGAGTGCAGCACGATGCCGTGGGCCTCCCGCCGTAGCGCCAACATGTCCGCGGCCAGGTTGTTGGCGACGTGGGTGGGTTTGATCAGTACCGCCTCAGACTCGTTCCAGGTCTTGCTGAGCAGCTGCAGCACCACATCCAGCAGCAACGGACCCTGGGGCTCCCACTGCTGGCCGTGCGCGGCGAGACTGCGCTTCACGTCACCCAGCCGACGCAAGGCCAGGGGTTCCCGCAGCGCCAGCACCCGGCCATCCCGCTGCAGCGATCGCGCCAACAAGGAAGAGCAGCAGAACGAGGAGTGGAAGATGAAGCCGGTGCGGGGCACGCGGGGCTGGAGCTGCTGCAGCACCGACATCACGGTCTCGATGGGGAAGCCGTGCATCTTGCCGTGGGTGAAGGCGATG
>DASXYJ010000312.1:0-35747 GCA_036502565.1 Gammaproteobacteria bacterium | reverse complement strand
CATCTCAGCGGCCCGCCGAGTATGTCCCAGCCCCTTTGGACCCCCAGCGATGCTCGCGTCCGCGACGCGAACATCACGCGCTTCCTCGAGCACGTGCGCCACGAGTGCGCCCCGGCGGTGACCGGCCAGAAGGCGCTGTATCAGTGGTCGGTGGATTACCCGGACAAGTTCTGGCCGCAGGTGTGGGCCTTCTGCGGCATCAAGGCCAGCAAGACCTGGGACAAGGTGCTGGCGGACGGCGACCGGATGCCGGGCGCCCAGTGGTTCACCGGCAGCCGTCTCAACTTCGCCGAGAACCTGCTGCGCTACCGGGACGACCGCGTGGCCCTGGTGTTCCGCGGCGAGGACGGATCGCGCCTGAGCTTCACTTACCAGGAGCTGTACCGCCAGGTGGCGGGCTGCGCGGACGCGCTGCGCAAGAGCGGCGTGGTGAAGGGCGACCGGGTGGCGGGCTTCATGCCCAACCGCCCCGAGACCGTGATCGCCATGCTCGCGGCCACCAGCTTGGGCGCGGTGTGGTCCTCCTGCTCCCCTGACTTCGGCATCAACGGCGTGCTGGACCGCTTCGGCCAGATCGCACCTAAGGTGCTGTTCACCACCGACGGCTACCACTACAGCAACAAGATGATCGATTCCCTGGAGCGCATCAAGGGCGTGCTGGAGAAACTCCCTTCCGTGCAGCAGACGGTGGTGGTGCCCTACGTGAACGCCAGCCCCGATATCGGCGCTCTCCCTAAGGCGGTGCATTGGAAGGATTACCTGACGCCTGCCACGGAGCTGCAGTTCGAGCAGCTGCCCTTCGACCATCCCGTGTACATCATGTATTCCTCCGGCACCACCGGCGTGCCTAAGTGCATCGTGCACGGCGCCGGCGGCACCCTGATCCAGCACCTCAAGGAACTGGTGTTGCACACGGACCTGCGCCGCGAGGACACCATCTTCTACTTCACCACCTGCGGCTGGATGATGTGGAACTGGCTGGTGTCGAGCCTGGCGGTGGGCGCCACGGTGCTACTCTATGACGGCTCGGCTTTCCATCCGAGCCAGGACATCCTGTGGCGGATCGCGGAAGAGGAAGGCATGAGCATCTTCGGCACCAGCGCCAAGTACCTGGCCGCTGCCGAGAAGTTCGGCGTGAAGCCGGCCAAGAAGCACAAACTCACGCGCCTGCGCACCATGACCTCCACCGGCTCGCCGCTGTTGCCGGAGAATGCCGAGTATGTGTACCGGGAGATCAAACGGGACATCTGCCTCTCCTCCATCTCCGGCGGTACCGACATCATCTCCTGCTTCGCCTTGGGCAATCCCACCCTGCCGGTCTACGCCGGCGAGCTGCAGTGCCGCGGCCTCGGCATGGCGGTGCAGGTCTGGGACGAGGACGGCCGCCCGCTGCGCGGGGAGCCGGGCGAGCTGGTGTGCACGAAGCCCTTCCCTTCGATGCCGGTGTTCTTCTGGAACGACCCCGAAGGCAAGAAGTACCACGACGCCTATTTCGACTCCTATCCGGACATCTGGCGCCACGGCGATTGGGCCGCGCTCACGGAGCATGACGGGCTGGTCATCTATGGCCGCTCGGATGCGACCCTGAATCCCGGCGGCGTGCGCATCGGCACCGCCGAGATCTACCGCCAGGTGGAGAAGCTGCCGGAGATCGTGGAGAGCCTGGTGGTGGGACAGGACTGGGAATCCGACGTGCGGGTGGTGCTGTTCGTGCGGCTGCGCGAGGGCGCGGTGCTGGACGACGACCTGCGCGACCGGATCAAGAAGACCATCCGCAGCGAGACTACTCCGCGCCACGTGCCGGCCAAGATCATCGCGGTGCCGGACATCCCGCGCACCATCAGCGGCAAGATCACCGAGCTCGCGGTGCGCAACGTGATCCATGGCCGGCCGGTGAAGAACACCGATGCCCTGGCCAACCCCCAGTCGCTGGAGCATTACCGCGACCTGCCGGAACTCAGCCGCTGATGGACCAGCCCCAGACCCCGCGCCAGCGCTACGAGGCGGACCTGGAACAGCATGGGTTCCTGCGGGACCCGGCTCAGGACCGAGCCGTGGGCGTGCTGGACGCGCTCTATCAGCGCCTGGTGACCGCGCCCCGCGCCAGCTGGAGCCGCTTCCTGGGCCGCGAGGCACCGGCGGTGAAGGGCCTGTACCTGTGGGGCGGCGTGGGCCGTGGCAAGACCTGGCTCATGGATACCTTCTTCGCCTCGCTGCCCTTCGAGGACAAGCTGCGCCTGCATTTCCACCGCTTCATGCATGAGGTGCACGCGGAACTGAAGTCCCTGCCGGAGCAGGCCGATCCCCTGAAGCTGGTGGCGCAGCGCTTCCGCAGCCGTGCGCGGGTGATCTGCTTCGACGAGTTCTTCGTCTCGGACATCACCGATGCCATGATCCTGGGCAGGCTGTTCGAGAACCTGTTCCAGCTGGGCGTGACGCTGGTGGCCACCTCCAACGTGCCGCCGGACCGGCTCTACCAGGACGGCCTGCAGCGGGAGCGCTTCCTGCCCGCCATCCGCCAGATCAAGTCCCATACCCTGGTGGTGGAGATTGGCGGCCGCACCGACTATCGCCTGCTGCACATGCAGGACACCCAGCTCTTCTACGTGCCTGCCGGCGCCAAGGCCGATGAGCACCTGGAGAGGGTGTTCGCGCGCCTGGCGGGCCACCATGCGCCGGAAGCCGGCGACCTCGCCATCAACGGCCGCAACATCCCGACCCGCCGCCACGTGGACGGCGTGGCCTGGTTCGACTTCGCGGCCCTCTGCGAGGGGCCGCGCAGCCAGGAGGACTACATCGAGCTGGCCCGCAGCTTCCATACCGTGCTGCTCTCCGGCATCCCCGAGCTCGGCCGGGACGACGAGGATGCGGCGCGGCGCTTCATCGCCCTGGTGGATGAGTTCTACGACCGGCGCGTGAAGCTCGCGGCCTCCGCCGCGGTGGGGCTGGATGAGCTGTATAGCGGCAAGAAACTCGAATTCGAGTTCGAGCGGGCCCGGAGCCGGCTGACCGAGATGCAAACAAAAGAGTACCTATCCGAGCCTCACCTGCCTTAGAATTCGCGTTCCGATTCAGAGGGATATTCCATGGCTTTCGATGAAGCAGCCTTCGCCCAGTGGCATCAGGCCCAGCAGCAGCAGGTGGCCGACTACCTGCGCAAGCAGCAGATCTTCGACTCCGACATCACCGGCGAATGGCTGTGGATCATCCCGCACCGCGCCATGCTGGGCCGGGTGTGGCCCAAGCACGGCGTCTCGCCGAAATACTGGGTCATCACCGGCGTGGTGCCCACCGACCACGCGGAAGCCGGCGCCGCCCGCACCGTGCGCGAGGCGGCCCGCTACTTCGCCCTCAAGTGGCAGCTGGAAGCGACGCGCCTGGGGCAAGGCAACAGCAGCGCACCCCAGGTGGGCGATGCCAAGGTGGACTGGAAGGCCATGGAAGGCGACATCGCCAAGCGCGCCGAGTGGTTGCATGACCTGATGCAGGACGACCGCCGCTGGATGCCGGATGGTCTGCCCCTCTTCCGCATGGATCACGAAGCGGCGGCGATGTAAGAGCCACGCTGCATCAGAAAAGAGAAGGCCGGCTAGATGCCGGCCTTCTCTTCATCTAACCTTCTTCTCAATCAATTTCCGGTGACGATCTTGCCGGAGATGACATACAGAGCGCCCGCATCGGTATAGAACGCGAGGCCCTCGTTACCCCAGCGCACCACCTTGACCGGGGCACCATTCAGACCCGACAAGGCCAGCGAACGGACCAGGGTCTGGCTGGCCAAGTCGTAGCAGCTCAACGTGTAGTTGAAGCCACTCTGGTTCGCCCGATAGAGGATGTACGCACAGCCCAATGAAGAGTCCGGGATCATGGCCCCCCGCGCGGGGAAGGGGAAGGTGCCCGTGACAGTCGAGCTGGTCGGATCGATGATGTTGAAGGTCGAGTCTCCATATACGAGCCCGGTCCCGGCGTCCACATGCATCCGCGGCCCGATCCATATGGATTCCGTGGTCTGCTCCTTCCCCGATTGCGTGACGATGACCGGGACCTGCATGAAAGATGCCGCCGTGCTCTCGTTGTCACCGCCGTAGAGCTTGGTGCCGTCCATGCTCCAGGCCAGCGCATCCCAGATGCTGGCGGTAAGCACGGGGTGAGAGACGCCGTCGAGGTAGACACCGACGCCCTGGTTCCTGGGAGAACAGCAGGTGTCGTTGAAGGTCGTCGCGAAGACGTGGGGATACACCGGCGAGGCTTCCAGGGCTCCGGGCACGATCGCACCCAGGAAGTTCGTCCCCAGTGGCGCGCTGAGATCGTCGGTGAGCGCAGGCAAGGTGAAGCGATGGATGGAGCCACCGCTGCCAGTGCCGTTGAAGCCGGCATACAGGAACTCGCTGCCGTTCGAGACGGAAAGGTGGGTGGGGCTCTCCGTGGTATCCACCGCATCCTGGATCGCCAGTGTCACGGGATCTATCGCCACGATGGAATGCGGGTCCGTGACGGCAGTCGCGGTGTCGGCGCCATAGAGTGTGAAGTTCAGCGGATCCCAGGCGATGTCGTCCAGTCCCTGGGAGAGCTCCATCACGGCCGTACCACCCGTCGCGACGGCGAAGGTGGCATGCCTTGATACTCCACCGGTCTCCGGCGGGTTGAGCACGTCCACCGTGGCAACCTCGGCGCTGGCCACGTCTGCCGCGGGCACATCCGCCTGCAGTTCGGTGTCGGATACGAAGCTTGTGCTCAGGGCATTGCCATCCCAATACACGGTCGCAGCGGGATCGAAATGGCTGCCCTGCACCGTCAGGGTGAAGTCGCTGGCTCCCGGCACTGCGGATCCCGGGCTGAGCGAGGATATGGCGGGACGCTGGATACTGACGCTGAAGGACTTGTCTACCTCACCACCGCCCGGAGCCGGCGCCACCAGGGCCAGCGTCCCGGTGCCGGGAGTTGCCAGGTCGGCCGCCGGCAGCATCGCTGTCAGCAGCGTGGAAGTCTGCGACAGCGTCTGCAGGGGCGTGCCATCCCACTCCAGCATCGTGCTGGAATTGAAGTTGCTCCCCTCCACCATGATCCTCATGTCACCCCCACCGGCTTCTGCATGCAGAGGCGACATCAAGGTTACGGTGGGCGCGGGGTTACTCACCACCAACTGCACCGGGCTGGACACACCGCCACCGGGTGCGGCCGTGGTGACGACCACGGGAAGATCGGAACCGGCCTGGATCATGCTGGCGGGTACCGACACGTCGAGCTCCTGGGCGGATACGGCGCCCGGTGTGAGCGAAGCCCCGCCCACTGTGATCACGGATCCAGCCTCGAACTGGGTGCCGAGTATCTTGAGGGTGAAGCCTCCGCTGCCTGCTGTCACGGAGCTCGGGGAGAGCCCGCTGACGCTGGGGGCAAGGTTATCGACCTCGAAGACCTGGGCGCCCGACGTGCCGCCAGCCGGAGTAGGCGTATGCACCGTGATGTCGCGCAGTGCGCCTGCAGTGGCGGACGACAGGTTGACCCTCGCAGTCAGCTCGTGGGGTGACACGAACTCGGTCGCGAGCGCCACGCCGTCCATCATGAGGACCGAGGTGGTGGTGAACTTGCTGCCACGCGCTGTGAGGGTGAACGGCGCGGCTCCGAGTTTGCCGCTGGCCGGGCTGACGCTCGTCAGCGTGGGGATCGGGTTCTTGAGGCTGAATGCCAGCGAATTCGACTGGAAACCAGCAGTGTCGACCACGCTGATCTCCACCGTCTTGCCTGCCCGCATCCCCGGGGCATCCACCACCGCGGACAGCAGCGTGCCGGAGTTGATGGTCGTGGCCAGGTACGTGGAGCCGAAGCGTATCCGGTCGCCGGCCTTGAAGCTGGAACCCGACACCTTCAGGGTGAACTTCGCACCTTCGGCCGTGGCCGACGCCGGCGTGAGCTTGCTGAGCTTCGGGGGAGAGACGACGGTGAGGGTGTATGGCAGGTCCACCGACACATAGGTGGTCCGGCAGCTCGTATCGCTGCAGACCTTGATGGTGATGCGTCCCGTATGGGTGCCTACCACGAGACTCGGGTTGGAATCGAACCGCAGCGTGAAGGTCGTAGGTCCGGTCTGGATGAGCGAGAGGGTGCTGCTGTCCAGGACGTGAGCGGAGTCTCCGATCACGATGGCGATGCCGCCCGAGATGGAAGCGTTGACGGCGACGCTGGCATTGACTGCGAGCGGCGTGCCCGCACCACCCTTGAGCTGCTTGCTCAGCGGACAAGGTGCCAGCTTGATGGACAAGGTGCCCGAGGCACTGCAATCTGCGGCCGCGGCGATTCCCGGGACCAGCATGCAAGACAGCAAGACTGCTGCTGCCGCGAGCAGTCGTTCGATCCTATCCATCCATCCCCCTCAGTTCTGTGGCCGGCAGATCACGGGCGCCGGTCTGAGCTTCAATTCCCCGTCACTACCTGCCCCGATACGAAGTAGATATAGCCCGCATCGGTGATGAACACCAGGCCTTCGTTGCCCCAGCGTAGCATCTTGGTTGGCTTGCCGTTGACCGCCGGGATCACCAGGGAGCGGGTTTGCGTCTGGTCCGCCGTGCTATAGCAGGACAACGTGTAGTCGTTGGTCCCCGTCGTCACCTGTGTCGCGGTCTGAGCGATGAAATAGGCACAGCCCAGGGTCGAATCCGGAGTCATCACGCCGGAGAGCGGATAGACCGCCGTGGTGAAGTGCAGCGTCGAGGGATCGATCACCCGCGTGCTGTCGTCGGCGTAGATGAGACCCGAGCCCGCATCCAGATCCAGGCGGGTGCCGGCCCAGGGAGCGACGTGCTGGGTGGGAGTCTGGGTGGCCGCCAACAGGTCGAAGTTCATGATGTCCAGGCCCGGGGCATGATTGAAGTTGTCACCGGCGTAGAGCTTGGCACCATCCGTGCTCCAGCTCATGGTGTCCCATTCCTCGAACACGAAGTTGACGTGCAGGGAGGAGCCGTCCATCTCGACGTATGGTGCTCCTGGCAAGGGATCCCCGAGGAACACCACACTTGCCGCGGCCACATGCGAATAGAGCGGCGAGGCCTTCAGCGAGGTGATCAGGGCGCCGGGCGTGAAGCCCTGGCTGAGGGTGAGGTTCGGCAGCGTGTAGCGTTCGATGGAGCCGTTGACGTTGAAATAGACGAAGCTGCCGTCGGCGCTCACGGACACCAGATTGGGGTCCTGGCCACTGCTGCCGACGCTCGCGGCGCGGACGATGCTCGCCGCGATGGGATCGATGGCGGCCATGGCATGAGGGTGGACCGCATCGCTGGAAGGTATGGAGCCATACAGCACGGCGCGGGTGGCATCCCAGTCCATGTCGTTGAGCTTCTGGGCCAGCGGCACCACGGCGCTGCCGCTGGCGTCCACGGCGAAGCTCGCCGGTAGCGAAGTGCCGCCTGCGGCGGCGGGGTTCACCACCGTCACCGCTGCCACGCCGGCATCGGCGATATCCGCCGCCGGCACCGCGGCATGCAGTTCGGAACCGGATACGTAGGTCGTGGCCAGTGCCACGCCGTCCCAATACACGACCGCGCCGGCATCGAAATCCACGCCATACAGCACCAGGGTGAAGTCACCGCTTCCCGCGGCGGTAAAGCCGGGGCTGAGGGAGACGATCTGCGGCGGAGGCAGGCTCACGCTCACCGGCAGGGATACGCTGCCGCCGCCCGGCGCCGGCGTCAGGGCCTTGACGGTCGCGGTGCCGGCGCTAGCGAGATCCGCACTCGGCAGGAGGAACTGCATCAGGTTGCCGGTCGCGGAAGCACGGCTCAGGGTCAAGGGCGTGCCGTTCCACTCCACGACCGTGTTGGACCGGGCCACATCGATCCGCACCGTCAGGACCTGGTCGCCGTCGCCCACGTGGAACTTGCCGGGCGACACCCAGGACAGGATCGGCGCCGGCGCCTCGACGGTGAAATCCGGTCCGGTGGCGATCCCGCCACCGGGTGCCGGCGTGGATACGGCCACCGACAGGAATGCCGGTGACTGCAACAGCGCGCCCGGCACTTCGGCCGTCAGCGACGTGCTGGTGGCGACAAAGGGCTGCAGCGGGGTGCCCCCGAGCACGATGACGGAATTGGGCTCGAAGCCGCTACCACTGACCGTGATGTTGCTGGTGTTCTGGAGCAAGGTCGAGCTGGGGCTGATGCCGGTGATCACCGGCGCCATGTTGTCGAGGGTGATGTCCTCGCTATTGGACGGACCGCCACCCGGACCGTCGCTGTATACGGCCACCGGATAGCTGTGACCGCCAGCGCCGTTGGTGAGGCTCGCGGCGCCCGTCGTCAGTTTCGTGCTGGAGACGAACTTGGTGGGGAACGGAAAGCCATTCACGTTGATCTTGGAGGCAGTGGTGAAGCCGGTGCCGGTGACCGTCAGCGCGAAGTCCGTGGTGCCGGCCGGCAGCTCGACAGGGCTGATGGCGGTGATGGCCGGCAGCGGGTTCTTGAAAGTGAATTGCACCACGTTGGAGACGAAGCCGGTAGCCGGCATCACGCTGACGCTGTAAGACTGCCCCTTGTTGTGGCTGCTGGGATTGAGCCTGGCGGCGAGCTGGCTCGCGGACTTGAACGTGGTGGCCAGCACGGTGCTGCCCAAGCGGATCTTGCAGTCCCTGCTGAAACCGGCGCCGTTCACCCGCAGGGTGAAGCTCGTCCCGCCCACCTTGGCGGAGGCAGGTGTGAGGCTCGAGATGCGCGGCGGCACCACGGCGTCGAAGACGGCAGGCAGGCCCACATCCACCAACACCTGGGCGCAGGCCGAGTCGGCGCAGATCTTCACGTCCAATTCGACGGGATGCTTGCCCGCGCTGATCTGGCGGGAGCTGGAGAACAGGATCTGGAATTTGCCCGGGGTGCCCGACAGATGGTAGCTGCCGGGTTCGATCACGGGAACGGACTGGCTGAGCAACACGAAGAAGTTGCTGGGCACATTGCCTGACAGGACGACGTGCACCGCCACCGGCTCGTCGGTACCGACCTTGAAGGTCACGGCCAGCGGACAGGGCGAGAGCGAGATGTTGACTGCGCCCTGTGCCTTGCAGGCCGGTGCAGCGCCCCAGGCCTGGCCGCCCAGGCACAAGCCGCAGAGCAGCAGGAGACCCGCGAGGAGGCGGCGCAGAGATAACATCCTGTGTCCCTTGTGGCAGAGCCGGGGTCAGTTCCCGGTGACGATCTGGCCGGAGATGAAATAGATGGAAGTGGTGGTCTGGATGGCCAGGCCTTCGTTGCCCCAGCGCAGCATCTTGGTTGGCGTGCCGTTGACCCCCGGGATCACCATGGAGCGCGTCACGCTGGTGTAATCCGCTGTGCTATAGCACGACAGCGTCCAATCGCCGGCAGCCGCGTCGATCTGGGCCTGGGTCTGGGTGATCAAGTAGGCGCAGCCGAGCGACGAGTCCGGCACCATCACACCGGAAACCGGTAGTGTGGCCGTGGCCTGTCCGGTCGTGGGCACGATCACGGCGGCGCTATTGTCCGCGTAGACCAAACCCGAGGCCGCGTCCACATGCATGCGACTGCCCGACCATACGTTATGGACGATCGGATTGATCCCTGTAGTACCGCCTCCAGGGTAGAAACCATCGCTGTAGCCATCAACCATGAAAGACGCGGTGCTGGTCTCTGAATCGCCGCCGTAGAGATACGTGCCGTCTGGGCTCCAGGCCAAAGTATCCCAGGGTTCGCCGGCAAAACCGGGCCATGTGTCATATCCGTCGAGCGTGACAGAGACGCCGGAATTAGACGTGGTAAAACCGACTTCTCCGACTACGAATGCGTAGAGGCGAGAGAAGGTGGGTGATACCTGCAGAGCCTTGAGATATTCGGGATGGCCGTTGCTCAGTATCGGCAAAGATAGACTCCAATCCTGGCTGAATGACGGGAGCGAATAGCGCCGGTAACTGCTGTTTCCTCCAGAGAGGCTGGTGAATCCGGCATAGAGGAAGGTATCGTCCCCTGACAGCGAGAGCAGGATCGGTTCGTCCGTGGTATCGACGGAATCGGTTGCCACCGCAGCGGCGGGGTCGATACTGATGATCGAGTGCGGGTCGCTGGAAGCCGAGGCAGACACTGCGCCATAGAAGATGGACTTGGCCGGATCCCACTCGATGTCGTTCAACGGCTGGGCAAGGGCCACCACGGCGGTGCCACTGGCATCGATCGCGAGTGTCGCCATTGCCGATACGCCCCCGGATGCCGCCGGATTCACGACGGTTATGCTCGCCACACCGGCGGACGCGATCTCGGCCGCGGGCACCGTCACCTGGATCTGGCTGGACGATATCTGGGTGATGGTAAGTTGGTCGCCGTTCCAGAACACCTGGGCACCGGAATCGAAGTCCATGCCATCCAGGGTCAGGGTGAAATCAGTCCCGCCGGGCAGCGCGAAACCCGGACTGAGTCCAGTGATCTGCGGCGGATGCTGGACGATATTCAGCGTGACATCGATGCTGCCTCCGCCAGGCCCGGGCGTGACGGCGGTCAAGACGCTGGAGCCGGCCATGGTCAAGTCAGCCGCGGGAATGGTCGCCTGTAGAAACGTACCCTTCAGGTAATAGAGCGAGTTCGGGATCAAATTGGTGAGGGGCGTACCGTTCCACGCCAGATAGCTGGTGTTCAGGAACCCGCCCTTGACGGTGACGGTCACATCGCCGCTCCCGGTGTATATCCGTCCCGGCGACACCCACGCGAGGGTCGGCGCCGGGGCATCGACCTCCAGGGTGGCTGTATTGGAGACGCCGCCACCGGGGCTCGGGGTGGTCACGGTCAATGTGTCCAGATTTGCAGTGGTCAGCGCGGCGAACGGCGACTGCACTGTCAGTTGGGTTGAAGATATATAGCCCGTGGACTGGTTGACGCCGTTCCATTGGATCTGTGAGTTATGCTGGAAACCACTCCCCGTGACGGTCACCACCTTCGGGAATATCGACATGCTGCTCTGATTCGGTGAGATACCCGTGATCACGGGAGCGGCGTTGTTCAAGGCGAAGCTCACTTGACCGGATACTCCACCTCCGGGAGCGGGTGAAGACACTGTCACCGTATAACCACTTCCCGCCGTGACTGCGGACAGATCGACCGTCGCGGTCAATTTGGTCGGGGAGATGTATTTGGTGCTGAGCGTGGTGCCGTCCAGCTTGATCACGGAGCCGCTGATGAAGCCCTTGCCGGTGACCGCCAGCGTGAAAGGCGCCACGCCAACCGTGCCTGAACGCGGCGACAACTTGGTGATGACCGGCAGCGGGTTCTTGAGCGTGAAATGTTCCACGTTGGAACCGATGTTGGTGGACGGCACCACGGTGACGTTGTAAGTCTGGCCCTTGGTGACGCTGCCAAGGTTCACACTCGCGGTGAGCTGCTTGACGGATACATAAGTGGTGGTGAGCACACTGCTGCCGAGATGGATCTTGCAGTCGCGCGTGAAGCCGCCGCCGTTGACCTTGAGCGTGAACGCTGAGCCGCCGATGGTGGCGGAACTGGGCGAGAGGCCTGAGATGGCGGGTGGCACCACCACGTCGAAGGTATAGGGCAGCCCTACTTCCGCCAGCAGGTTCTTGCAGGCGCTGTCCCGGCACAGGAACACGTTAAGCACGCTGGACTGCTTGCCCGAGGGGATCTTGTCGTAGGTCTCGAAGTGGATCTGGAAGTTATTGAAGGTGCCGCTGAGCGAGAAGGTGTTGGGCTGGATGATGGGCTGCGAGCCCCCGATCGCGACGAAGTAGCGTTCGGTGTCCGGGATGCCGGTCATGGCCACGTTGAAGGTCACGGGGCTCGAGGTGCCGAACTTGAAGGTCTTGCTGTAAGGACAAGGCGAGAGCGTGACGTTGACCGCGCCTGTCACCCTGCAGTTGGTGACCGCCCAGGCGTCGCCGCCGGCGACGAGGCCGCAGAGCAGGACGAGTCCGGCGAGGACCCGGCGCAGACCGAATGACTTGGACATCCCTTTGATTCCCTGTCACCGCTCCGGTGGGAACGGTTTCCCATGCGCCGCTGAGGGCGCGAAATAAGTCGTGTTATGGTAACTCAGCGCAGGGATGGCTGCTGGACGGAAACCGCGAATCAGTCTAAATGGGCCGGCGCAGGTCGGCGAAGTCATCCACCTTGATCGCTTCGCGCCGAAGCGATTCCGCGGCCCGCAACGCCGCCGCTTCGCCGGGGGTGATGAGCTCCTTCTGCACCGCCTCGGTGATCTGGGCATCGCCCTTGGCCTGCAAGGTCTTCTCCCGCGCCGCGGCCTTGAGCTTCTCCCGCAGGCCGCGGGTCTCCACTGCTTTCTGGAAGGCCTCGTCCAGGAGCTTCACTTTCTCTTTCATATCGCCTGGAAGATACATCCCTGCCGTGAGCCGATCGCGCTCCGCGGAGGGGCGAAGTATCGCCGCTGCGAGCTGGTGCTCCAGCGCATCGGATGGCGCGCGGTAGCGCATGCCCAAGGGGAACACCACGCAGCGCAGGCACCACGCCAACCAGCGGCTCGGCAGGTTCTTGAACAGCGCATCGAAGCTCTGCTGCATGCGGTAGAGGCTGTCGCGGCACACCCAATCCACCAGGATGAGGTCGCCGGGCTGGTTGCCCTGGTCGTGGTAGTGCTTGAGCGCCGCCGAGGCGATGTAGAGCTGGCTCACCACGTCCGCCATGCGCGCCGAGAGCCGCTCGCGGCGCTTCACTTCGCCGCGCAGGGTGAGCAGCAGCACGTCCGTGACGAAAGCGAAGGCCGCGCTCATGCGCGTGAGCTGTTGGTAATGCCACTTCAGCGCCATGGGCGCAGTGGGCACCGCGATGAAGTTGCCGCCGGTGAGGCCGTGCAGGAAGGCGCGGGCCTTGTTGTTGATGGTGAAGGAGACGTGCTGCATCACTGCCGCGTCGAACTCGCGGCGCGCCGCCTTCTTGTCCGGGTTCGCCGCCGCCTGCAGCTCCTTCAATAGATAAGGATGGCAGCGGATGGCACCCTGGCCGAAGGTGATGAGGTTACGGGTCAGGATGTTGTGGCCCTCCACCGTCACGCCCATCTGCGGGTAGCTGTGGAACTGGCCGAGCGGGTTGCGGGGACCGAGCGAGAGCGCGGCGCCGCCGTGCACGTCCATGGCGTCTTCCATGATGCGACGCGACCGCTCCGTGAGGTTGTACTTCACGATGGCGGAGATGACCGCGGGCTTATGGCCCGCGTCCAGGGCTGCGAGCGTGGTGAGCCGCGCCCCGTCCATGGCATAGGTGTTGCCGGCGAGATGCGCCAGGGATTCCCGCACGCCCTCGAACTGGCTGATGGGCAGCTTGAACTGGCGACGCACACGCGCGTAAGCGCTGGTGACGCGGGTGGCGAGCTTGGCGGTGGCGGTACTGAGGGCCGGCAGCGAGATGGCGCGGCCGTCCGTGAGGGACTCCATGAGCATGCGCCAGCCCTTGCCCGCCTGCTCCACCCCGCCGATGACCATGTCCATGGGGATGAACACGTCCTTGCCATACAGCGGGCCGTTCATGAAGGCCATGTGCAGCTGGTCGTGGCGGGTGCCGGCTTTTACGCCGGGGGTCTTGGCCGGCACCAGCGCGAGGGTGATGCCGAGATGGGTCTTCTCACCCAGGAGGTGCTCAGGATCCTCGAGCTTGAAAGCGACGCCCAGCACCGTGGCGATGGGCCCCATGGAGATGTAGCGCTTCTCGAAGTCGAGGCGGATGCCGAGAGTGCCCTGCCCGTCCTTGCACACCGTGCCCACGTCCGGCAGCGCGCCGGCATCGCTGCCCGCCTCCGGGCCGGTGAGCGCGAAACAGGGGATCTCCTCGCCACGCGCCAGGCGCGGCAGCCAATGGTCCTTCTGGGCCTCGGTGCCGTACTTGAGCAGCAGTTTCCCGGGGCCCACGGAGTTGGGGATCATCACCGTCAACGCGGCGCTGATGCTGCGGCTGGCGATCTTGAGGATCACCGCAGCGTGGCCGGTGTTGCTGAACTGCATGCCGCCGTATTGCTTGGGGATCATCATGCCGAAGAAGCCGCGCTCCTTGATGAAGCGCCAGGCCTCCGGCGTGAGGTCCTTGTCCACGTTGCAGATGCGGTGATCGTCCAGCATCCCGCAGAACTGCTCCACCGGCCCATCCAGGAAGGCCTGCTCCTCCGGCGAGAGCTTCGCGGCGGGCAGGTCCAGCAGTTGCTGCCAGCGGGGTGCGCCGCTGAAGAGTTCGCCGTCCCACCACACCGTGCCGGCTTCCAGCGCCTCGCGCTCGGTGGCGGAGATCTCCGGCATGGAACGGCGATAGAAGCTCAGCAGGCGGTTGCTGATGAGGAGGCGCCGCAGCGCGGGTATCCACAGCACCAGCAAGGCGACAGCGTAGATCACCCACAAGAGGCCGATGAGGCCGCCCTTGTGGCTGAAGGCCGAGAACAGGGCCAGCAGCACTGCCAGCACCACGAACACGCCGAAGCGCGCCGGACGCGCGGCAGCGAGGCCGATGAATACGGCGATGAACACCGGCCACCAGAAGAATCCGCTCTGCAGTAGATGAAACATCAGTCAGACCCCAAAAGTATCTACGTACCGATCAAAGCGTCGCGAGCCGAAGCAGAGCGAGGCGCACGAGGCGAGCAGGCGGGAGTGCACTCTTACGTGCATGACCGACTGCAAGACCGAAGTGCAACGACGCAATGCGAGGCGCAGTAGCTTTGATCATGCTTCGAAATCGGGTTGCTTGGCGGGCGCCGCATCCTGGAAAGGCTTGAGCAGTTGGCAATGCTCGTCGATGCGCCTCAGCGTCGGGAAGGCCTCCAGCTCCACGCCGAAGCGCCGGGCGCTGAACATCTGCGGCACCAGGAGCACGTCCGCCATGCCGGGCGTGTCGCCGTGGCAGAACTCTCCGGTAGCGGAGTCGTTCGCCAGGAGCTTCTCCAGGGCCGCGAAGCCCTCGGTGATCCAGCGCTGGATCCAGCGCTTGCGGGCGGCCTCGTCCTGCTTCAGCTCCTGCTCCAGGTACTTGGTGATGCGGGTGTTCTGCAGCGGATGGATGTCCGCGGCGACGATGAGCGAGAGCGCCCGCACCCGGGCCCGGCCCAGCGCATCCTTCGGCAGCAGCGGCGGCTGGGGATGGGTCTCTTCCAGGTACTCGATGATCGCGAGGGACTGGGTGAGGGTGTGGCCCTGATCCACCAGCGCCGGCACGAAACCCTGCGGGTTCACCTTGCGGAACTCTGGTTTGTGCTGCTGGCCGCCGTCCCTCACCAGGTGGATGAAATGCGGTTCGGCCTTGAGGCCCTTCAGGTTCAGGGCGATGCGCACCCGGAAGGCGGCGGAGCTGCGGAAGTAAGTGAAGAGCTGCATGGTTTGGATGCTCAGCATTTAGTGCCGCGGCAGATCTTGAAACTATCCAGCAATGTCTCCCAATCCTGGATCTCGGCGTCGCTCGGCTGATTCGCCGGGGCGGCTGGATCAGAGCGCTTGGCCATCTGGCCCACGTACAGGGCCTGGTGACCGCTGATCACCTTGAACAAGGTCGTCTCGTCTTCGCCTGTCTTCGAATCCTTGGCGCAGCCCAGCAAGCCGATCTCGGTCCTCAGACCGTTGGTATCCTTCACGGAATCCTTCAAGAGCAGATTACTGGACGCGCAATGCAGCTTGGCCAAGGCAGCCATGTTGCTCAGGTAGCCCGCAGGATCGGCATTGGCAGCCTTCTTGAAGGTCTGGAACGTCAACATCTCGGACCAATTCTCCGCCGTCTGGCCCTGCGGCACATATTCGATGATGTCGCCATCATCTTCATACTTCTCATCCGCCGTGATCCAGCCTGGCGGGAATCTGTTCAAGACGCTCTCAGGCTGTCCGTCGTCCCGAGTCATCCCGCCACATCCTGAGATAAGGGTGAAAGCACCGGCGAGAGAGGCCAACCATAGGCCTCGGATCCCAGTCGGAGTGATCATTCAATACTTCTCCACTTTCTGCTCGATGGCGCCGAAGAGCGAGGCGCCGGACTTGTCCAGCATCTCGATGCGCACCGTGTCGCCGAACTTCATGAAGGGCGTCACCGGCTTGCCTGACTTTATGATCTCCAGCACCCGCTTCTCCGCGAGGCAGGAGGCACCCTTGGATTCGTCCTGGTTGGCGATGGTGCCGGAGCCGACGATGGAGCCGGCGGCCAGGGGCCGGGTCTTGGCGGCATGGGAGATGAGCCGGCCAAAGTCGAACTGCATGTCCACCCCCGCCTCCGGCTCGCCGAATTTCTGGCCGTTGAGGTGGGTGATGAGCGGCAGATGCACCTTGCCGCCGATCCAGGCGGGACCCAACTCGTCCGGCGTCAACGCCGTGGGCGAGAGGGCCGAGCGCGGCTTGCTCTGCAGGAAGCCGAAGCCCTTGGCCAGTTCGTCTGGGATGAGGTTGCGCAGGGACACGTCGTTGATGAGCAGCACCAACTTGATGTGCTTGACGGCGTCCGCGGCCGAGATGCCCATGGGCACGTCGTCCACCACCACGCCCACCTCGGACTCGAAGTCGATGCCGTAGTCCTCGCTGGCCATGCGGATCGGATCCGTGGGGGCCAGAAAGCCGTCGCTCACCGCGTGGTACATGAGGGGATCGTTGAGGAAGCTCGGCGGCATCTCGGCGCCGCGGGCCTTGCGCACCCGCTCCACGTGGGCGAGATAGGCGCTGCCATCCACGAACTGTGGCGCCCGCGGCAGGCAGGCTGCCAAGTCGCCTGGATTCAGCTTGAACGCGTCCTTGGCCTTGCCGGCTTCGAGCGAGGCCGCCACGGACTGGAGCTTGTGCTCCGCCATGGCCCAGTTCTCCAGCGCACGCACCAGCGAGGCAGCGATCTCCGGCACCTTCACGGCGTTCTGGAGTTTCTTGTCCACTACCACCAGGGTGCCGTCGCGGCCACCGGTTTTAAGACTTGCGAGTTTCACGGAATCTCCCGGCTAGTCATTGCCACACAGAATCATTTGAGGCCAATTCTTGTCGGTGTTCTCCCAACCTTGATCAGTCTTTTTAAAATGGACTATCTGATCGAAGCAATGCTCTGACTGTCTTCCCGGGTAGACGGGAGTCTTGTTGTAGAAATAAAGCAGATACTCACCTTCATTCCGCCCAAACCAGACAATCTGTGGATGATCAGGCGAGTTATATCGCTTATTTACCTGGTCACCCGCCATCGCGAGAATCGCCTTCTCGCCAGGCGGGGGCCCCGGCAAGCGATTCCACCCATCGTTCGGAGTCAACAATGTGAAATTGTCTGTCGCGCAGCCTGCGATAACCAAGAAAAGCCACGCAATCAGAGAACGCACCGCCATGCACTAACGGCGCTTCGGATCAAAATGCTTCTTGATGCCCTGCCAGCACTCGTAGTAATCGCCCTGCAGTTCCTTGGCTTCCAGAGCTTGCTTCGTCGGGCGGATCACGGCGCGGGTCTCGAACATGAAAGCCATGGTGTCGGTGATGTGCAGGGGCTTGGAAGTGTCCCCCGCCACTGCCTTCTCGTAGCTGCCGGCGTCGGGGCCGTGGCCGCTCATGCAGTTGTGCAAACTGGCGCCGCCCGGCACGAAGCCGCCGCCTTCCTTCGCGTCGTACACGCCGGTGATGAGGCCCATGAATTCGGAAGCCACATTGCGGTGGAACCAGGGCGGGCGGAAGGTATCTTCCGCCACCAGCCAGCGGGGCGGGAACACCACGAAGTCCATGTTGGCGGTGCCGGGCGTGTCGCTGAGCGAAGTCAGCACCGTGAAGATGGACGGATCCGGATGGTCGTAGCTGATGGAACCGATGGTGTTGAAGCGGCGCAGGTCATATTTATAGGGCGCATGGTTGCCGTGCCAGCCCACCACGTCCAGGGGTGAATGATCGATCTCCGCGGACCAGAGCTTGCCCTGGAACTTCGCGATCAACTCGAACTTGCCTTCCACGTCCTCATACGCGGCTTTCGGATAGAGGAAATCCCGGGCATTGGCCAGCGCGTTGGAACCGATGGGTCCCAGCTCCGGCAGGCGCAGGGGCGCGCCGAAGTTCTCCGCCACGTAGCCGCGGGCCGTGCCGTCCGGTAGTTCCACCCGGAAGCGGATGCCGCGAGGGATCACGCCGATCTCCAACGGGCTCACATCGAGGATGCCGAGCTCCGTGGCGATGCGCAGGCGGCCCTGCTGGGGGACGATGAGCAGCTCACCGTCCGCGTCATAGAAGAAGCGGCCCTGCATGGAGCGATCCGCCGCGTACATGTGCACGCCGATGCCTGCCTGGGTCGCCGGGCTGCCGTTGCCGGCCATGGTCATCAGGCCGGTGATGAAATCCGTCGCGTCCTGCTGCGGGATGGCGAGCGGGCTCCAGCGCAGCTGGTTCGGCGTCGCCGCCTGCTCGTCGAAGCGATTGTGGAAACGGCCATCCGGCAGCGGCTTGAAGGGCGTGTGCACCGCGGCGGGACGGATACGGTACAGCCAGCTGCGGCGGTTGTTGTGGCGCGGCGCCGTGAAGGCAGTGCCGGAGAGTTGTTCGGCATAGAGGCCATAGGGCACCTTCTGGGGCGAATTGCGGCCCGTCGGCAGCACGCCGGGCAGCGCCTCGGTGGCGAACTCATTGCCGAAACCGGATTGATAGTTCTCGGAATCCGCTGCCTGGGCTGCGAGCTTGGGTTCCATGGCGCTGACTTTCTGGCTCATGCCCGGCTCCCGAAGTTAGAGGACGCCCCGCTTCATCTGGTCTCTTTCGATGGACTCAAACAGGGCCTGGAAGTTGCCTTCGCCGAAGCCCTCGTTGCCCTTGCGCTGGATGATCTCGAAGAACACCGGACCGATCATGTTCTGGGTGAAGAT
This sequence comes from Gammaproteobacteria bacterium, assembly GCA_036502565.1. Taxonomy (GTDB): domain Bacteria; phylum Pseudomonadota; class Gammaproteobacteria; order Natronospirales; family REEB76; genus DASUBN01. The sequence continues at coordinate 16,973 of DASXYJ010000312.1, read as the reverse complement.
CTGCAGCAGCAGTTTCTTCTTGGTCTCCCGGTCCGCGTCGATGAGGATCTTGTTGCGGGCCAAACGCGGGACGTCCTCGCCGTGGTTCGGCACCCGCTCGTCGATCATCTCGAAGTAGGCGTCCGGCGTGTCCAGGAACAGCATGCCGGCCTTGCGCATGGCTTCCACGCTGCCGTAGATGTCGTCGGTGAAGCAGGCGATGTGCTGGATGCCCTCGCCCTTGTACTCGTTCAGGTATTCGTTGATCTGGCTCTTGGGATCGTTGGACTCATTCAGAGGGATGCGCACCATGCCATCCGGCGCGGTCATGGCCTTGGAGATGAGGCCGGTCTTCACGCCCTTGATGTCGAAGTAGCGGATCTCGCGGAAGTTGAACAGGCGCTCGTAGAAGTTCGCGAACTTCTCCATGTTGCCGAAGTACAGGTTGTGGGTCAGGTGATCCACGAAGGTGAGGCCGAAGCCCTTGGGGTGCTTGTCCACGCCCTTGAGGTATTCGAACTCGCTGTCGTAGACCGAACCCTTGGACCCGTACTGGTCCACCAGATACAGCATGCTGCCGCCGATGCCGGCGATCACCGGCACGTCCACTGCCTTGGTGGATTCCAGCGAGGTGATAGCCTCACCGCCGTTCTTGAGGGCCTGGGCCTTCACTTCCGCGGCGGGCTTGCTGAAACGGATGGCGAAGCCGCAGGCCGAGGGGCCGTGCTTCTTGGCGAACTCGGAGGCGAAGGAATTCGGTTCGTCGTTGACCAGGAAGTTGCACTCGCCCTGGCGATACAGGGTGATGGCCTTGCGCTTGTGCTTGGCGACGGCGGTGAAGCCCAGCTTCGGGAATAGCTCATGCAGGAGTTTCGGGTTCGGCGCGGCGAACTCCACGAACTCGAAGCCATCCACCCCCATGGGGTTGTCGAACTGCACCGGCTTGATGCCGACGTTGGGCTGTGCGCTCATGCCTATATACCTCGGTACTCGCCTCCCGTCCTGAGCCGGAAGGCTGGAAAATCAATGAGTTGAACATTATACCGCCCGGGGCGGGAACCGCCCCAACCGTCCGGAAATCAGCTACTTAACGACGCCGATCTCGGTCCTGACATCTATCAATTCGGGGAAGAAGGTCAAAGACAGGGCCTTCTCCAGGAACTTCACGCCCGAGGAGCCGCCGGTGCCGGTCTTGTGGCCGATGATGCGTTCCACGGTCTTCATGTGGCGGAAGCGCCAGAGCTGGAAATACTCCTCCACGTCCACGAGCTTCTCGCACATCTCGTAGGCGTCCCACCACTCGCGGGTGCCCTCGTAGATCTCCTTGAACACCGCGGTGACGCCGGGATGCCGCTCGTAGGGCTGGGACCAGTCCCGCTCTACGCGCTCGGCCGGCACGGCCAGGCCGCGGCGCTTGAGGTAACGCAGGAACTCATCGTAGAGGCTCGGGCGGTTCAGCAGCTCGGTGAGCAGCGCGTGTACCTTGGGATCGTAAGCGAAGACTTTCACAAGTTCCGCGGACTTGTTGCCCAGCATGAACTCCAGCGCCCGGTACTGGTGCGACTGGAAGCCGGAGGCGGCGCCCAGCGCCGAGCGGAACTCGGCGTATTCGGTGGGGGTGAGGGTCTCCAGCACCGCCCACTGGTTGAACAGCTGCATCTGGATCTGCTTCACCCGCGAGAGGATCTTGAAGCAGTCTTCCAGCTCGTCCTTCTGGATGTGGCGGATGGCCGCGTCCAGCTCGTGCAGCACCAGCTTGATCCAGAGCTCGGAGGTCTGGTGCTGGATGATGAACAGCATCTCGTCATGGTGGGCCGGCCGGGTCACCGGCTGCTGGGCCGCGAACAGCACGTCGAGCTTGAGGTAGCCGGAGTAGGTCTCCTGGGGCTTGAGGTCGGTATGGATGCCCTTTTCCAGCTCGCGCTTGTTGCCGCTCATGCCCGTTTCCAGCCCGAAAGTGCCGTCATTCTACCCGACCCCTCCCATCTACCCCCTTGCCCCGGGCGGGGGTCACGGGGGTGCCTCATGTATAATCTCCGCCCCGCCCGGCCCCTAAGCCGGGCGCTATCTATATAAGCACTCCCCGCCGGCGGGCCTGCAGGACCCCATGAAGGTCCCTCAAGTGCCCCGGGCGGCTTTCCAGGAGCATGAAGCCTTGAAGACCGCTGCCACGTTCGAGATCAAGTACCAGCAGTACCTCGACCACGAAGCCAAGCTCGTGCAGAAGGAACTCCCCAAGTTCGCCAAGGACAAGGAGGAGCTCCTGAAGATGTACCGCGCCATGAGCTTCGTGCGGGTCTTCGACACCAAGGCCATCGCCTTGCAGCGCACCGGCCAGCTCGGCACCTACGCCTCCTGCCTCGGCCACGAAGCCACCCACGTGGGCATCGGCGCCGCCATGAAGCAGGAAGACGCCTTCTTCCCCATGTACCGCGAGTACGGCACCCAGTTCTACCGCGGCGTGCAGCCCCATGAAGTGCTCTTGTTCTGGGGCGGTGACGAGCGCGGCAACGACTTCTCGGGCCCCAAGCATGACTTCGCCTGGTGCGTGCCCATCGCCACCCAGTACCACCACGCGGCCGGGGCCGCGACGGCCTTCAAGCTGCGCAAGGAGAAGCGCGCGGCGGTGACGGTGATCGGCGATGGCGGCACCTCCCAGGGCGACTACTACGAGGCCATCAACTGCGCCGGCGCCTGGCAGCTGCCGGTGGTGTTCGTGGTGTGCAACAACAAGTGGGCCATCTCGGTGCCCCTCTCGGCCCAGACCGCCTGCGAGACCCTGGCCCAGAAGGCCGTGGCCGGCGGCATCGAGGGCATCCAGGTGGACGGCAACGACATCATCGCCGTGCGCGACGTGATGGATAAGGCGCTGGAGAAGGCGCGTGCCGGCAAGGGCCCGACGCTCGTCGAAGCCCTCACCTACCGCCTCCATGACCACACCACCGCCGACGACGCCACCCGCTATCGCCCCAAGGGCGAGGTGGAAGGCGAGTGGAAGAAGGAACCCCTGCTCCGCATCCGCAAGTACCTCATGGACACCGGCGCCTGGGACCAGAAGAAGGAAGATGCCCTGCTGGCGGAATGCGCCGAGCGGGTGGACGCCGAAGTGAAACTATATAAGGACACCGGCAAGCCGCCGGTGGCGAGCATGTTCGATCACATGTTCGCCAACCTGCCGGAGGGCCTCGCCGCCCAGCGCGATGAAGCCGTCGAGGAGGCCGAACACCATGGCTAAGGTAACGATGGTCGAAGCCATCACGATGGCGATGGCCCATGAGATGGAGAAGGATCCTTCCGTGGTGGTGCTGGGCGAGGACGTGGGCCTGAACGGCGGCGTGTTCCGCGCCACCGCCGGCCTGCAACAGCGCTTCGGCAAGGACCGTGTCATGGACACGCCGCTGGCCGAAGCCCTCATCGCCGGACTCTCCATCGGCATGGCGACCCAGGGCATGAAGCCCATCGCCGAGATCCAGTTCTCCGGCTTCATCTATCCCGCCGTGGACCAGATGATCAACCACGCCGGCCGCCTGCGCACCCGCACCCGCGGCCGCCTGCACGTGCCCATGGTGCTGCGCGCGCCCTCGGGCGGCGGCATCCACGCGCCGGAACACCATTCCGAGAGCAACGAGGCGATGTTCGCCCACATGCCCGGCATCCGCACCGTGATGCCCTCCTCCCCGTCCCGGGCCTACGGCCTCTTGCTCGCCGCCATCCGTGATCCGGATCCGGTGGTGTTCCTGGAGCCGACGCGCCTGTACCGCCTGAACAAGGCGGAAGTGGAAGACGACGGCAAGGCCCTGCCGCTGGACACCTGCTTCGTGCTGCGCGAGGGCGAGGACGTGACGCTCGTATCCTGGGGCGCCATGGTCCACGAGACCCTGCAGGCCGCCGCGAAGCTCGGCGAGGAAGGTATCAGCTGCGACGTGATCGATCTCGCCACCGTCGCGCCCATCGACTTCGACACCATCCTGGAGTCGGTGGAGAAGACCGGTCGCCTGGTCATCGTGCACGAGGCGCCGCGCAACTGCGGCGTGGGCGCCGAGATCGCCGCCACCGTGGCCGAGAAGGCCATCTACTCCCTCAAGGCCCCCATCGGCCGTGTCACGGGTTATGACATACCCATGCCGCTCTTCAAGCTGGAGCATGATTACATGCCGAGCGTGGACCGCGTGTTGAAGGGTATCCGCAAGGTGCTGGAGGCTTAATCGATGAAGACGTTCAACCTCCCGGATCTGGGCGAAGGCCTGCAGGAAGCCGAGATCGTCAGCTGGCACGTGAAGGAAGGCGATGTGGTCAAGGTGGACCAGCCGCTGCTGTCCGTCGAGACCGCGAAGGCCGTGGTGGACGTGCCCTCCCCCTGGAGCGGCAAGATCGCCAAGCTCCACGGCAAGAACGGCGACATCATTCCCACCCACTCCGCGCTGGTGGATTTCGACATCGAAGGCGGCGCGGCTGCTCCGGCCACTGCCAAGAAAGAAGAGGCCGCGGCCCAGAAAGCCGCGCCGGATGCCAAGAAAGGCACGCCGATCGCCGAGGACAGCGGCACCGTGGTGGGTAACGTGCCCACCAGCAACGCCGTGGTGGCGGAGACCGCCATCATCCGCAAGAAACAGAAGCAGGAGCCGCAGCGCGTGAAGGCGCTGCCCTCGGCGCGCATCCTCGCCAAGCAGATGGGCGTGGACCTCTCCGGCATCCCGCCCACCGGCAAGAACGACACCGTGAGCGCCGAGGACGTGCGCAATGCAGCCCAGGGTGGCGGCAGCTCGGCGCCGTCCGCTCCGACCCAGCGTTGGGACATGCCCAAGAAGCGCACCGACGTGAGGTACGGCGTGGCGGAGCCCCTGCGCGGCCCGCGCCGTGCCATGCACGCCAGCATGACCAAGTCCCGCTCTGAAGTCGCCGAGTGCACACTCTTCGACGACGCCGACATCCACGGCTGGATGCCGGGGCAGGACATCACGGTGCGCATCGTGCGCGCCATCGTCGCCGGCTGCCGCGCCGAGCCCGAGCTCAACGCCTGGTACGACGGCGAGAAGCTGGAGCGCACCATCCACGAGCGCGTCGACCTCGCCATGGCGGTGGACACACCGGACGGCTTGATCGTGCCGATCCTGCGCAAGGTCGAGAGCAAGAATGCCCAGCAGCTGCGCGACGACCTGAACCGCATCAAGGAAGCCACCCGCAACCGCAGCGTGTCGCCCGCCGACATGAAGGACCCGACCATCACCCTGTCGAACTTCGGCATGATGGCCGGCCGCTATGCCACCCCGGTGGTGGTGCCCCCGCAGGTGGCCATCCTCGGCACCGGCGGCCTGCGCCACGACGTGGTGCCGGTCATGGGCGGAATAGAAGTGCACAAACGCATACCCCTCTCCATCACCTTCGACCACCGCTGCATCACCGGCGGCACCGCCTGCCGCTGGCTGGCGGCCGTGATCAAGGACCTGGAAAAGGCACAATGACGCTCATGTGACGCGTCTCGCGGTAAACGGCGGCCCTTGGTCGCCGTTTGCTCATGTATCGCAGTAAAATGCCCCACTAACTCCGAAGAAAAGCCAAGGCCTCAAGTCATGCCGCAACGGAAATCCCCGCCCAAAGACAAGCATCTTGAGAAGGTCATCGCCCTCGCCAAGAAGCACCCCGCGGCGGCGCAACTCGAGCGGTTCATCCTCAACTACTACGACGACATCGCCGAAGAGGACGTGCTGGCCCAGACGCCGGAGGACCTGTACGGCGCGGCCCTGAGCCATTGGGAGTTCGGCTCCAAGCGCGCCCGCGGCGAGACCAAGGTCCGCGTCTTCAACCCGAGCGAGAAGAAGGACGGCTGGAAGAGCCCCCACACCATCATCGAGATGGTGAACGACGACATGCCCTTCCTGGTGGACACCACCACCATGACCCTGAACCGGCTGGGCGTCGGCATCCACCTGACCGTGCACCCCATCTATCACGTGCAGCGCGACGCGCGCGGCGCCATCGCCAGCCTGGTGGACGGCAAGCAGGACGGCGTGCTGACCGAGTCCTGGATGCACATCGAGGTGGACAACCAGGCCGGCGCCGAGACCCTGGGCAAGATCGAGACCGCCCTGCAGAGCGCCATGCGCGACGTGCGCGCCACCATCGGCGACTGGCAGGCGATGCGCGACAAGCTGAAGGAAGTGACGCAGTCGGTGCAGAAGCACCGCAGCGTGCTGGGCGACGCGGAAGTGGACGAGGGCATCAAGTTCCTGGAATGGCTGGGCGACAACCACTTCACCTTCCTCGGCGTGCGCGAGTACGTGCTGGGCGAGGAGAACGGCGAGGAGGTGCTGAAGCTGGTGCCGAACTCCGGCCTCGGCATCCTGCGCGAGACCCAGTCCAAGGTCAGCCAGAGCTTCCTGGTGCTGCCGAAGGACGTGCGCAAGCGCGCCCGCGCCAAGGAGTTCATGATCGTCACCAAGGCCAACTCCCAGGCCACGGTGCACCGCCCCGGCTACCTGGACTACGTGGGCGTCAAGCGCTTCGGTGCCGACGGCCAGGTGAGCGGCGAGTGGCGCTTCCTCGGTCTCTTCACCACCAGCGCCTATGCTGCCAGCCCGCGCGAGATCCCGGTGCTGCGCGAGAAGGTGGCGGCGGTGATGCGCCGCTCGGAGCTGCCGGCCGCCAGCCACGACGGCAAGGCCCTCACCCACATCCTCGAGACCCTGCCCCGCGACGAGCTGTTCCAGAGCACCACCGACGAGCTGTTCGAGACCGCCATGGGCGTGGTGCAGCTGCAGGAACGCCAGCGGGTCAAGCTCTTCATCCGCCGCGACAGCTTCGGCCGCTTCTTCTCCTGCCTCGTGTACGTGCCGCGCGACCGCTATACCACCGCGGTGCGCCAGAAGATCGAAGCCGTGCTCTACCAGGCCCTGAACGGCAAGAGCGTCGAGCATGCCGTGGCGCTGTCCGAGTCGGCGCTGGCGCGCCTGCACGTGATCGTGCGCACCACGCCGTGGCAGCTGCCCAAGTACGACCGCACCGCCATCGAGAAGGACATCGTGCTGGCGGTGCGCTCCTGGCAGGACGAACTCAAGGACGCGCTGGTGGAGAAGTGCGGCGAGGAGCACGGCCTCAAGCTCTTCGCCCGCTACGGCAACCATTTCCCCGGCGCCTACCAGGACGACATCAAGCCCAAGGCGGCGGTGTTCGACGTGGAGGAAGTCGACGCGCTGAATGCCAGCGGCGGCCTGCGCATGAGCCTGTACCGGCCCTTCAACGCCCCGCCGGGCTACCTGCGCTTCAAGACCTTCCACCGCGAGCAGACCATACCGATCTCCGATGCCCTGCCCATGCTGGAGAACATGGGCGTGCGGGTCATCAGCGAGCGCCCCTACGAGATGGACCTGGCGGACGGCAGCATCGTCTGGATCCAGGACTTCGAGCTGGTGCACCCCGGCGAGATCGACGTCGAGAGCCTCAAGGAAGCCTTCCAGGAGCAGTTCGCCCGCGTCTGGCGCGGCGAGGCGGAGAGCGACGGCTTCAACCGCCTGGTGCTGAGCGCGGGCTTGAGCTGGCGCCAGACCATGCTGCTGCGTGCCTATTGCAAGTACCTGCTGCAGACCGGCATCAGCTTCAGCCAGGCCTACATGGAGCGGGCGCTGTTCAACCATCCGGGCATCGCCGCCTCCCTGGTGCACCTCTTCGAGGCGCGCAACGACCCCCACGGCAGCGGCAAGCGCGACATCTCCACCGACAAGCACCGCGCCGACATCGCCGCGGCCCTGGAGCAGGTGTCGAGCTTGGACGACGACCGCATCCTGCGGCTGTTCCTGGGCGCCATCCTCGCCACCCTGCGCACCAACTACTACCAGAAGGACGCGGGCGGCGACAACAAGACCCACGTGTCCTTCAAGTTCGACCCGGCGCAGCTGGAACTGCCGCTGCCGAAACCCATGTTCGAGATCTGGGTGTACTCGCCGCGCGTCGAAGGCGTGCACCTGCGCATGGGCAAGGTGGCCCGCGGCGGCCTGCGCTGGTCCGACCGGCGCGAGGATTTCCGCACCGAGATCCTGGGGCTGGTGAAGGCCCAGAACGTGAAGAACACCGTGATCGTGCCGGTGGGCGCCAAGGGCGGCTTCTACGTGAAGCGCCCGCCCCACGGCGGCGACCGCGAAGCCGTGATGAAGGAAGGCATCGCCTGCTATCAGACCTTCCTGCGCGGTCTCCTGGACGTGACCGACAACCTGGCCGGCACCCGGGTCATCCCGCCGAAGGACGTGGTGCGCCACGACCCGGACGATCCGTACCTGGTGGTCGCCGCCGACAAGGGCACCGCCACCTTCTCCGACATCGCCAACGGCATCTCGCTGGAGTACGGCTTCTGGCTGGGCGATGCCTTCGCCTCCGGCGGCTCCGCCGGCTACGACCACAAGAAGATGGCCATCACCGCCAAGGGCGGCTGGGAGTCGGTGAAGCGCCACTTCCGCGAGATGGGCACCGACATCCAGACCACCGACTTCACGGTGGCCGGCGTCGGCGACATGTCCGGCGACGTGTTCGGCAACGGCATGCTGCTGTCGCGGCACATCAAGCTGGTGGCGGCCTTCGACCATCGCCACGTGTTCCTGGACCCGACCCCGGACGCGGAGAAGAGCTTCAGGGAACGCGAGCGCATGTTCAACCTGCCGCGCTCCTCCTGGGCCGACTACGACGCCAAGCTGATCTCGGCGGGCGGCGGCGTGTTCCCGCGCAGCGCCAAGAGCATCCCCTTGAGCGCGGAAGCCGCGGCGGCGCTGGGCGCCGAACCCGGCAGCTACGCGCCGACCGAGCTACTGCGCGTGATCCTCAAGGCGCCGGTGGACCTGTTGTGGAACGGCGGCATCGGCACCTACGTGAAGGCCGCCAGCGAGTCCCACGCCGAGGTGGGCGACCGCGCCAACGACGCCATCCGGCTGAACGGCTCGGAGCTGCGCTGCAAGGTGGTGGGCGAAGGCGGCAACCTGGGTTGCACCCAGCGCGGCCGCATCGAGTACGCCCTGGCCGGCGGCCGGCTCAACACCGACTTCATCGACAACTCCGCGGGCGTGGACTGCTCGGACCACGAGGTCAACATCAAGATCCTGCTGAACCTGGTGGCCTCCGAGAAGACCCTCAACGAGGCCGCCCGCAACAAGCTGCTGGCGGAGATGACCGACGAGGTGGCGGAGCTGGTGCTGCGCGACAACTACATGCAGTCCCAGGCCATCTCGGTGGCCGAGGTGCAGGCCCCGGGGCGGCTCAGCGAACACGCTTATCTCATCCGCGCGCTGGAGAAGACCGGCGTGCTGAACCGCGCCATCGAGTTCCTGCCCGGCGAGGAAGGCCTGCTGGAGCGCCGCAAGGCGGGCCGCGGCCTGACCCGGCCGGAACTGGCGGTGATCCTGGCCTACAGCAAGATCGACATCTACAACAACCTCTTGGCCGGCGACGTGGCGGAAGACCCGTACCTCGGCAACGAGCTCGAGACGTACTTCCCGACGCCGCTGCAGAAGCGCTACGCGGAGCTGATGCCCAAGCACCGCCTCTGCCGCGAGATCATCTGCACCGCGGTGACCAACGGCATCGTCAACCGCATGGGTTCCACCTTCGTGCACCGCATGCAGGAGGAGACCGGGGTGAGCGCCTCCACCGTGGCGCGCGCCTACACCATCGCCCAGGAGAGCCTCTCCACGCCCGCCCTGTGGGAGGCGGTGCAGGCCCTGGACAACAAGGTCCCCGCTAGCGTGCAGATCTCCATGGCGGTGCAGAGCTCGCGGCTCTTGAAGCACGTGACCCGCTGGTTCATCGACCACCAGCGCGACAAGCTCGACATCGCCGCCACCGTGCCGGTGTACCAACCCGGCATCAGCAGCCTGGTGCAGCATTTCCCGGCGGTGCTGGGCGATGACCTGGCCCTGGCCTTCAACCAGGGCGTGCAGCAGTACGTGGATGTGGGCGTGCCCGAGGCCCTGGCCCGGCGCGTCGCCGCCATCGGCCCGCTCTACGCCGGCATGGACATGGTGGACGTGGCGCGTCAGACCAAGCTGCCGGTGGAAGCGGTGGCCAAGGTCTACTTCCACATCGGCCGCGAGCTGCAGCTCGACTGGCTGCGCAGCAAGATCGAGGAGCTGCCGGTGGACGGCCACTGGCAGGCGGTGGCCCGCGGCACCCTGCGCGAGGACCTCTACGCCCAGCAGCGTGAGCTCACGGCCCAGGCGCTCGGCTCGGCGCGCGAGGTGCGCGCCGCGGTCAAGCAGCTGGACCAGTGGCTGGAGACCCACGCCGCCCGCCTCGACCATGCACGCCACGTGCTCTCGGACATGAAGGCGGCCAATATCGCCGACTTCCCATCTTTGTCCGTCGCCCTGCAAGAGATAAGAAAACTAGCCCGGCTGCACTAAGCCAGACGAAGCCCCCGAAAGGGGGCTTCTTGTTTACAGTCGGGCTTTTCTGGCCCCCGGCCGGGGAGCGCGGTACTCTACGGGCATGAACGCGGATACCCAGGCCAACTACCGGCAGACGCTGCGGGACCTCTCGGACCGCATCGTGGCGGCGCAGAAGCCCATCCGCATCCTCGACCACATCAAGTGGGAGGCCTCCATCCAGGAGCAGTTCTTCGCCGCCGGCGCCAAGGAGCTGCCGAAGGTGGATGGCGCCTACTACGCGGGACGGCCCCTGGGCTTCGACCCCGCCACGAAGCGCCAGGAGTTCCACGAGATCGAGCGCGACATCACCCGCAGCCTCGGCCAGTTCAACTCCCTGGGCGGCATCATGCGGCGCATGTGCCGTGAGTACATGCAGGTGGTGCGCATGCTGGAGGCGCGCGGCACGCCTGAGTTCGGCATCATCTCCCAGGAGCTGTACGGCTCCGCCAGCGACGCCTTCCACGAGGGCGGCCCGACCCTCGCCGACCTCGGCCAGATCCTCGGCGATGCCATCGCCAGCATCGACCAGAGCGAACTCCTCAAGCCCGAGCCGCGCACCATCACCGGCGAGCAGGCGGTGCGCATCCTGCAGAAGCGCATCAACCACGCCTTCCGCGAGAGCGAGGGCACGGTGCGGGTGCTGCTCTCGGACGGCATCGTGGCCGACGCCGCCGCCGGCGCCGACTATCTCAAGATCCGCCGCGAGGCCAAGTTCAACGAACGCGACCTCAAGGTGCTGGAGGTGCACGAGGGCTGGGTGCATCTCGGCACCACGCTGAACGGCAGCCAGCAGCCCATCTGCACCTTCCTCTCCAAGGGACCACCCTCCTCCACTGTGACCCAGGAAGGCCTCGCCATCCTCATGGAGATCGTGACCTTCGCCTCCTACCCGAGCCGGCTGCGCCGCCTCGCCAACCGCATCCGCGCGGTGGACATGGCCGAGAAGGGCGGCGACTTCCTGGACGTGTACCGCTTCTTCCTGGAGCAGGGCCTCGAGGAAGGCGAGAGCTACGGCAGCACCGCGCGCATCTTCCGCGGCAGCAGCCCCAACGGTCCGCCCTTCACCAAGGACCTGTCCTATAACAAGGGCTTCATCATGATCTACAACTACATGCGCCTCGCGGTACGCAAGGGCATGCTGGACCGGATCCCGCTGCTGTTCTGCGGCAAGACCACCCTCGAGGACGTGCGCACCCTGTCCCAGTTCGTGCAGGAGGGCATCGTGGCCCCGCCCCGCTTCCTGCCGCCGCAGATCGCGGACCTCAACGCCATCACCGCCTGGATGTGCTATTCCAACTTCCTGAACCGGCTGGACCTGGGCCGCATCCAGGACGACTACTCGGCCATCTTGTAAGGCGCCGGCCGGCCCCCGGCCCGCCCTGCCAACCCCGGCCTCCCGGCTGCGTTATAGGCAACATGGGGGCCCGCCGGGCAGGCTCCGGACCGGTATGTCGGCCCTTGGTGCCCGGCCCGCCACCCCCTACAATAGCGGCCTGGATTTTTCGAACCTTAAACCCCGAGGTTTCCATGAAAAGCATGCGTATCCCCCTGATCACCCTGGCGCTCACCCTGGGCGCCGCCAGCGCCGCCTGGGGCGCCGAGTCGGTCATGAATCTCATCAGCTCCGGTGAAGCGGTGCAGAAGGAAGTGGCGGACGCCAAGGCCAAGACCGAGGCCGCCGAGAAGAAGAACAAGGACCTGGTCGAGCAGGGCAAGGAACTGAGCACCTCCCAGACCAAGCTCAACGCCGACATCGCCGCCTGGCAGAGCGAGCAGGACGCCATCGGCAAGCGCAAGCAGGAATACCAGACCAGCTGCACCACCCCCGGCAAGACCCTCAGCCCGGACCAGATCAAGGCCTGCAACAGCGAGGCCCAGCAGATCAACACCGACATCCAGGCCAGCACCGCCAAGAACGGCGAACTCAAGAAGCGCAGCGACGAGTTCACCGCCAAGGCCAAGGCGTACAACGATACGATCAAGAGCGACCCGAACAGCACGGTGAAGTCCGCCTACGACGCCTTCAACGCCGCCACCAAGAAGGAAGGCGCCTGGCTGGACGCGGCCCGCGAGCAGATGTCGAGCGAAGGCTTCAAGTCCTACGGCGCCAAGGCCGGCTGCCCGGACGTGAACAAGCCCGCCAAGACCACCGACGCCATGATGAAGATGACCGACGAGGTCCTGGCCTGCCTTAAGAAGGTCTCCAACTCCTGACCGGAGCCACAGACCTGCAAGGACGAAAGACGCCCGGGGAGACCCGGGCGTCTGCTTTTGGGCGGCCTGCAGGCATGCCTCCCCGGCCCCCGCGGGCCCAGGGGACCCGCCACTCGGCCTCCGGCCGGGCCTTGGTGGGCGGACCGCCAGCCCCTACAATGCCCCCAGGGGTTTCCTGAAGAAGAGGTCGCCATGACGAGCCTGCGTGTCCCTGTGATCACCCTGGCCTTGAGCCTGGGCGCCGCCAGCGCCTGGGGCGCCGAGTCGGTGATGAACCTGATCAGTTCCGGCGAAGCCGTCCAGAAGGACGTGACGGCGACCAAGGGCCGCATGGATGCCGCGGTGCAGCGCAACAAGGACGTGGCCGCCCAGGGCAACTCCCTGGCCGCCGAGAAGGCCAAGCTGATGGCCGACTTCGCCGACTGGCAGAAGGAGAACGACACCGTCAAGAAGGGCACCGGCGACTTCCAGAACCGCTGCAGCCCGGACAAGAAGCTCGAGCAGGAACAACGCAAGGCCTGCCAGAAGGATGCCGACGAGCTCAACCAGGACATCGCCAAGGTCAACAGCGAGAACGCCGAGTTGAACAAGCGCAACGACGCGCTCAACGCCGTCATCCTCGGCTACAACAAGGAGGCGCAGGCCGCGCCGGCCGAGCAGGATGCCGCCTACGCCGCTTACAACGCCGCCACCCAGAAGGAACGCGCCTGGCTGGACGCGGCCCGCAACCAGCTCTCCACCGAGGCCTTCAAGGCCTACAGCGACAAGGCCGGCTGCCCGGACATGACCCAGCCGCCCCAGACCACCGATGCCATGGTCAAGATGTCCGACGACATCATCGCCTGCCTGCGGAAGGTCTCCAGTCCCTGACGGGACAGAGGAACACGCATGACACGACGCCCGGCCTTGCGCGGGGCGTCGGCTTTCAGGCCACAAAAAAGCCCGCTTCGCAGCGGGCTTTTTTATCGATCTTGGAACTAACGGATCAGAGGCCGGGGAGCGCCAGGGGATCCATCATCGCCACCTTGCCGTTGCCCACCGGCGGCTGCAGGAACAACTGCAGGTCCACGTAACGGTTGTCGGCGTCGCTCTGGGCGTCCGGGTGCGGCATCAGCATGCCGACGCCGCCCTGGCGGATGTCCTTCTTGGTCACGCCGAGGTGCGCCATGTAGTAGGCCACCGACTGGGCGCGCCACTGCGAGAGCAGCAGGTTGTAGGCCTGGCTGCCCTTGGAGTCGGTGTGGCCGGTGATGGCCACCGACACCACCTTGATGCCCTCGCCGTTCCAGTTCTTGAAGGAGTCGTGCAGGGCGGTGCGGTTGTGCTGCGAGAGATGCGCGCTGTTGAACTTGAACGGCAGCGCGGTGTAGATCTGTTGCAGGTACGGCAGCGGCGTGGGCTTCACGTCGGAGGCCGCGAGCGAGGCGGTCTCGGAAGGCAGCGGCGCGAGATGGTAGGCCACCTCGGGGGTGGGCTGGACCTTCGGGTACAGGAACGCGAACTCGTTCGGATCCAGCTGCTCGTAGTGGTGCTTCTTCTGGTAAGCACCGGTCATGACGTCGTAGCAGAAGCCCTTCTTCTCTTCATCGTGCAGGGGCCGCAGCTGCATGCAATGGCCGGTGGCATCGACCCACGGCACGTCGCCCTGCATCACCCAGGCGTCGTTGGACGGGGTGGAGGAGCAGGCGCTGAGTGCTGCGGTGCTGATCAGCAGGGCTGCGAATCGCATGTTCATGGCTGAGACTCCGATTTCCCAGGACGGCTGGGGAGATCCGGATCCCTCCCGCACCCAAGCCGGCCGTTCTTCTTGTCTTTTCGCCCGACCCCCGTCGGGCAAGAGCTAAACATAATACTGCACCCTCCAGGCTCCGTCAGCGTATCCACGCAGTGGAATCGGGCTGAATATCGCGGTGCCTCTTCCCCACCAGCGACGCCTATAAGGCCATCCAGGCCGCCTGGGCCCTGGAACCGCTCCTCATCTGGGAAATATAGCTGGGCGCAGATGCAGGGACGGCCTGTTTTCATAAGTGATTGATATCGAAGAATAATCTACAGATACGGCCGGTATCGAAAGTGAGCGCTATTTACTTGACATAATATCGTGTCGTTGCTATGATGTATCTACCGATCAAGGCAAACCCAGTGAAAGCTGGGGACGCAAAGTCACCGGCCTACAGGGCTTCAGCCCCAGGGCGGCGGGACCGCCGGATCAGAGGCCGCCTGCCGCGCCCTCTTCCCTGGCATGCCTTGCCGGTCCCCAACCCTGAGGACCCGAGCCATGCAGACCTCCGCCACCGCACAGATCGTCTTCCTCCAGGGCACCTGGCGCGCCCTCTTGCAGGACCAGCCGGAACCCTTCCAAAAGGGCCTGCTCAGCGAGTTCGTGAGCAACGCCGTGCTGGCGGGCCTGCCGGAACGCACCACCCTGAAGCATGTGCTGCAGGAGTGCCACGCGCGCGAGGCCTTCCAGGAGAGCTACATCAAGTCCTTCCTCGGCCTGCGCCGGGTGTGGGAGAAGCTCACCCCCGAATCCCGCCACATCATCCTCGGCCACAGCACCCGTTGCGGCATGCACAAGCAGGGCGGCCTGCGCCTGCAGATGCTGCAGGACGACGCGGCCGCGCTCACCATCCGCTGGGACGTGGCGCAGAACCTCTATGACGCCGCCCGGGACGAAGCCTTCCGCGCCTGCCGCGCCATCGGCCTGGAGATGGCCCAGCCCCGCGGGCTGCCGCGCCCCAACGAGTTCGCGCTGATGGTGCAGAACGGCCAGGAGATCCTGCTCAAGCTGCTGCGTGAGCGCGTGAACACCGACAAGACCGCCGTGACCATGGCGGTGGGTTACGTGACGCCGGTGGCCCACACCAAGCTCACCCGCAACCTCAACGAAGCCTATGCCGAATGCCACGGCGCGTTCCGCGCCGCCCTCAGCCACTGGGCCGTGCACCATCCTGCCGCCTTCGGCCTGAAGCCGGCTGGCCAGTTGGACGCCACCCAGGAAGCGCAGCTGCGCCGCTATGTGGACGAGTGCCTCGCGCCCTTCACGCAGCGCTTCGAGCGCCTGAGCCAGGACACCGAGACCATGTCCTCGGAGCCGACGCTCTTCGAGAAGGTGCGCCGCTGCTTCCAGGATCCGGTACTGCACTGAGTCTTTTTGCTGGAGAGAGGACCGACCTCAAGGGGATGGGCCCGCGGTGGCCCATGACAGGAGCCTGCCTCACGGCAGGCTCCTTTTATTCCCGCAGTCGGATCGGATCCGTCGGAAATGTTTTCCCTGTCATCACTGGCGCTTCCGGCCGGATGTACTACTATTTCCTTAGTAGTCACCGCACTGGAGCATCCCATGAACCTGCGCCCCCGCACCTTCCTGCTCACTGCCCTGTTGTCCCTCCTGCCGGGACTGGCCTGGGCAGACGACCTCATCGACGCCAAGCTCCACCAGACCAGCGACACCCAGGCCACCATCTACTTGGGCGCCATCGCCGTGGGCGGGCAGCAGCGCATCCTGGAGGCCCTGCAGGACATCAAGCTGGCCCTGGAACAACCCCTCTCCAACGACCCCAAGCTCGCCGACGTGGTGGTGTGCCGCATCACCGATGACATCGGCAGCCATTCCAAGCAGCTCCTGGTCTGCGCCACCAACCGGGAGCTGGCCCGCAACAAGGAGATCCTGCAGACGGCCATGAGCAACGCCCTGGGCGACACCGACGCGCCCTCCGGCGGCGACAATGCCAAGGGCTCCTCCACCGCCTGCGCCACCGGCAGTTGCTACGAGGACAGCCTCAGCATCCTCAACCAGAGCCTCAGCAACGCCCGCCGCCACTTCATCAAGCAGCAGGTGAACGGCGCCTCGCTGCACGCGCTGCTGGCCACGCTGCCCTATCCGAAACAGGTGCAGGCGGTCCCCGCTTCCACCACCGTCGTGGCGCCGGCGGCGATCACCAGTCACGTCTGAACTGCTGCAAAGATGAAAATGAAAGACCCGCCTCACGGCGGGTCTTTTTTGGCGCGCCCGTCGGATTACGGCGGGCTGGAGCCTGCAGCTCGTTTCGAGGGGCGATAGCCAACCGTCCCTGGTGTGCCGTCCAGCCTGGACGTCCTGTCCAGTCGTCCGGCGCATGCGCCGGACCCCGGCGATTTTTTCGAACTCGCCGATCACAACGTCGGGGCGAGAAGCGAAGCTTCGAGCGGGCGCACAGGGAGGTGCGCCCTGGGCCGCAAGCGGAGCTGGATGCGTAGCGCTGCGGGCGGACTCTCCGGCACATGGAGAAGACAAGAAGCGCGCCCGTCGGATTACGGCGGGCTGTCCCTGCCCGCCGCCCTTCGGGCCAGCGCCCAAGGCGGCGCTGTTCAAAATCGCTCCCGGCGATTTTGTCG
>DASXYJ010000311.1:0-4114 GCA_036502565.1 Gammaproteobacteria bacterium | reverse complement strand
AACCTCACACCCGAATGCTTCCAGGCGCTCGTCGAGGAAGGCCGGCGTCTGCACGTGCAGGTGATAGGTCATGGCGTGACGCAAGTCGGACTCGAACGCCAGTTGGCGCTGGGCCAAGTCATGGTCGCGCACGCCGAGGAGTTCCTCTATACGGTGTTCTCGCGACCGGCGGATGTACCGGGACGGCCTGACAGCGCTCCCAGTGTCGACGAGATCCCTCGGGTCGTCGGCTTCGTGCTGCGCGACAAGGCCTTCGTCACCGCCGACCTCAATACCTATGGGACCATCGCACGCCAATGGGGCAAGCCAGCGGTGTATCAGGCCATGTTCGAGTCGCCGGAGTACAAGTACCTCTCGCCTAGGGAGCGCGTGGAATGGCGCAAGGCGGGTTACATGAAACGCAGCGGCGACCTCTCGGCGAAGCTGGCTTTCCTGGGTACGTTCACCCGAAAATTGGTGGAGGCGGGAGTGCCTCTCATCACGGGTACCGATGCTCCCACCATCCCCGGCCTGGTGCCGGGTTTCTCGCTGCACGATGACCTGCAGGTACTGGAAGATGCGGGCCTCAGCCGTTACCAGGTGCTCTCCGCCGCCACTCGCGTCCCCGGGGAGTTCATCGACCAATACGTACCGGGCGCCGCGTATTTCGGCACAGTTACGGTAGGCAGCCGCGCTGACCTCATTCTTTCATCCGGCGATCCGCTGGCCGACCTTTCCATGCTGCGCAAGCCCTTAGGCGTGATGGCGGCAGGCAAATGGTATGCAGCAGCGGACCTGCAGGCCATGTTGGACCATGTAGCAGCCGAATACGCTGCCAGCGCGGCGCGACCCTGATGCCATCCGGCGCGACCCTGCCTGTTGCCGGGTGGTGCGTCTACGTCATCGAGTGCGCGAGTGGCGCCTGGTACACGGGCATCACCAACGATCTGCCGAAGCGCTTCAAGGCACACGCGGCAGGCAAGGGCGCCAAGTTCATGCGCATGGACAAACCCAAGCGCATCGTGGCGGTGCGAGCCAGCGGTTCACGCAGCGAGGCCTCGCAGCTGGAGAGCGCCTTGAAGAAGCTGGATAAAACCGCGAAACAGGCCTGGGCTGCAGAGAACCCTTACCTGGCGGTCTGAGCCCTGCGCATGCCCAGAGCAGAGAGGCATAGCAGGAAGCCCAGCACCACGAACAAGGCGAAGAACGGGCCGACCCAGATGCAGGACAACACGCCGGCGACAAGGTAGAACGCACCGATCAGCATAGGGATCATGAGCAGGCTCTGGTCACCCTTGCGCATGCGTAGCCAGACCCAGACCAGGATCACGCCGAAGCTCAGCATGCACCCGCTCACGAAGAGCCAGATGGAGAACAGCAGGCTGGTAAATTTGGGGTCCGCACCCAGGGCGCTCAGCGCAGGTGCGACATGGCGCCACCATTGACTGGCGTGACCGAAGGCGCCGACGCCCACCACCAGCGAGACGATCAGGAACAAGCCCGAGAAGAACTTGCGCGGCATGTCGGATACTCCCTTGAGCGGTCTGCATAATTTTTCCGGCGCCACAAGACTGCCGTGTCCGCGTGGCGGCGTCTAATATACCTGCATGGCGCGCCACTCCCCTCTCGACCGTCTGAACCCCGCGCAACGCGCCGCGGTGGAGTACCTGGACGGCCCCATGCTGGTGCTGGCCGGCGCCGGCAGCGGCAAGACCCGGGTCATCACCCGCAAGATCGCTTATATGGTTGGTGAGCGCGGCATCTCTCCGTCCAACGTCGCCGCGGTCACCTTCACCAACAAGGCGGCGCGGGAGATGAAGGCCCGCGTGGGCGAATTGCTCTCCGAAGAACGTTCCGAAGGCCTCACGGTCTCCACTTTCCATACCTTGGGCATGCGCATCCTGCGGGAAGAGCACGCCCGCATCGGTTACCGGCGCGGTTTCACCCTGTTCGACGCGGAAGACAGCCTCAGCCTGTTGCGGGAGCTCTTGAAGGTGGAACGGGCCGAGAAGGCCGAGATACTGGAGCGGGCCCAGTGGCAGATCTCCGCCTGGAAGAGCGGCCTCCTGACCCCGGATGACGCAGTGAAGAAGGCCGGCAACGACAGCGAACTGCGTCACGCGCGGCTGTACCTGGATTATCAGCGCAACCTCCAGGCTTACAACGCCATGGACTTCGATGACTTGATCTCGAAGCCTGTGCATCTGCTGGAGGCCGACGCGGAGGCCCGCGACAAGTGGCAGGACCGGCTGCGCTACCTGCTGGTGGACGAGTACCAGGACACCAACGCCGCCCAGTACCGGCTGCTGAAGCTCCTGGCCGGCGTGCGCGCCGCCTTCACGGCGGTGGGTGACGACGACCAGTCCATCTATTCCTGGCGCGGCGCCGAGCCCAAGAACCTCTCGCTGCTGAAGGATGACTTCCCGCGGCTCAAGGTGGTGAAGCTGGAGCAGAACTACCGGTCCACCCGGCGCATCCTGCGGGTCGCCAATAAGCTCATCGGTAACAACCCGCATCTCTTCGAGAAAGCCCTGTGGAGCGACCTCGGCGAAGGCGAGCCCATCCGCCTGGTGCCCTGCCCCGATGCCGCGGCGGAAGCCGAGCTGATCGCCACCGAGATCACCGCCCATAAGCTCAGGCACAAGAGCCGCAGCGGCGACTTCGCCATCCTC
The DNA here is from genome assembly GCA_036502565.1 of Gammaproteobacteria bacterium. Classification (GTDB taxonomy): domain Bacteria; phylum Pseudomonadota; class Gammaproteobacteria; order Natronospirales; family REEB76; genus DASUBN01. The sequence goes on along the minus strand of DASXYJ010000311.1, from coordinate 1,463 downwards.
TACCGCAGCAATCACCAGTCGCGCTTGTTCGAGAAGGCCTTGCGCGAGCAGAAGCTCAACTACGATATCTCCGGCGGCACCTCCTTCTTCGACCGTGGCGAGGTGCGGGACCTGGTGGCCTACCTGCGCCTGCTGGTGAATCCGGAGGACGACTCGGCTTTCCTGCGCATCGTGAACCTGCCGCGCCGGGAGCTGGGCCCCGTGACCCTGGAGAAGCTCGGCGCCTATGCCGGCTCCCGCCATATCAGCCTGTTCGGCGCCTGCTTCGAACTGGGCTTGAAGGAGCACGTGCAGGAGCGGGCGGCCATGAAGCTGCACGAGTTCGCCGCCTGGGTCTCGAAGACCGCGGAACAGGCGGAGAGCGAACCCGCCGCGGCGGTGGTGAAGCAGATGCTGGAAGACATCCGTTACCGGGGCTGGCTCGAGGAGAGCGCCAAGGACCTGCCCACCGCCGAGCGCAAGTGGGAGAACGTGCAGGAGTTCGTGGAGTGGCTGGAGAGGCCCTACGGCAAGGAAGGCGGCACGCTGGCGGACACCCTGGGCAAGCTCGCGCTCATGGACATGCTGGACCGCAACTCCGACGACAAGAACCAGGACGCGGTACAGCTCATGACGTTGCATGCCGCCAAGGGCCTGGAGTTCCCTCACGTGTTCCTGGTGGGCATGGAGGAGGAGATCCTCCCCCATCGCAACAGCCTCGAAGGTGACAGCCTGGAGGAAGAGCGGCGGCTCTGCTACGTGGGCATCACCCGCGCGCGCCAGACCCTGACGCTCAGCTACTCCGACAAGCGCAAGAAGTACGGCGAGGTCATCAGCTGTGAGCCGAGCCGCTTCCTGAAGGAACTCCCGCAAGAGGACCTGGCCCAGGAAGGCAGCGCGCCGCCGGCCACGGCGGAAGAGCGGGTGGCGCGGGGCAAGTCCTACATCGATTCCCTGCGCGGGATGCTGAACGAGAGCTGAAAAAGAAAAACCCCGCCGAAGCGGGCGCGCCGCATGCGGCGCGCAGGCGTACAGGGAAGTACGCCCAGGAGCCATGAGCGGAGCCGGACGCGTAGCGAATGCCCTTTAGTAATAAAAAACCCTCCTTGCGGAGGGTTTTTTATTTCTGTCTGAGGCGGAGCTTACTTGCTCTGGCCGACCATGTACTCCAGTGCCTTCACCACGTCGTCGTCCGAGAGCGACGGGTTGCCGCCGTGGGCCGGCATCTGGTTGAAGCCGCCGAGGGCGTGCTTCTTCAGCGTGTCCAGGCCCTTGGCGATGCGCGGCGCCCAGGCGGACTTGTCGCCGATCTTCGGCGCGCCCAAGAGGCCCGACTTGTGGCAGGCCGCGCAGGTGCCTTCCCAGATCTCCTTGCCCGATTTGCCGGAGGAGCCACCGCCGCCGGCGGCCGGAGTGGACGCCTGGGCCATCTGGCTCTTGGCGTCGCCGGAGACCTGCACGTCGCCCACCGGCGAGAGGCGCTT